>CALQBW020000011.1 GCA_943328915.2 Singulisphaera sp. GP187
GTACCGCCCACGCTGACAGAAATATTATTTGTTATATGGTCGTCACGATTCAGTTGTGAAGGTGCGGAGGCGATAAAAAACAGCCGACTTTGCAATCGGACTTTCTTATCTTCTCACTTGTTTGTCGCCGCTCGCTCGGTGGAGTGAGTTCTTTTGGCAACGTTTGAAAGTGTATCACAGACTGCTATGCTTTGTCAAGCCGCAATATGTGTTTTCTTTCAATAATCTTGGAGAAAAGTTTAGTAACCAACTCCCCATGACCGTAAAAATGATAATACCATGGATGATCCGTGTTTGTCAAGCGGAATTTCTAAAAAATTTGAATTTGTCATATCTGTTGAAGACTATCGGATTCAATTTTCTTCACTGCAGAAAATGATTCCGCAACACGCAACATTGGCTCATAATTTTTTCACCACAAACCAAAACCGCGCACACGGGTACATACTATTCGTAACCACAGCACCTGAACCATTTTTTTACATCATGAGACGTATTTTTGAAACAATTTCCGTAAAATCTGCTTGGGACATCGATTTATGTTGCCAAAACTGAATCACCCCATCATCATTCCAGCGCGGAATAAGATGCACGTGATAATGGAACACAGTCTGGCCTGCTGCCGATCCATTGTTTTGCATGATATTGATGCCGTCAGGCTGCAACGCTTTTTGTAGCGCCGCTGCCACTCGTTGCGTCGTCCGCGCAGTCGCCAACAATTGGGCGTCGCTGAGTTCCATCAGGGTAGCGACTTCGTTTTTGCAGATGACCAGGGTATGGCCAGGGGAAGCCGGCGCAATATCGAGGAAGGCTAAGGTGTCCGCGTCTTCATACACCTTCAATGCGGGGATTTCGCCATTGATGATGCGGGTAAAAATCGTCGCCATTACATACTCCTTTAGGTGGACTGTTTTTTGGTGATTAATTGCCACAATGCAGGGATGGGAAAGAGCAACAAATACAGTTTGGGCAAACACCATCCTAAATCAAACTCGCCACGGAATGCCCAAAACCCAATCGCCAGACCGCCGGCAACCATTATCAACGTCAAGGATAAGACTGTGCGTGGAGATGATTGCTGCGGTCGTAATAGTGCCCATAGACCCGTGATTGACACGAGCATATCGAAAGAGAAGAATTACCAATTCCACGCCACCATCAGCGGATTGTCATGTTCGGAATACAGCCATTCAGCAGGCAAAAGGTGGAAGGTAGTGGCACTTCAACAGAGGATAAATCCTACATCTGCAATCCACATGAAGCGTTTTGTCCACATAAGCCAAATTGCTTACTTGCGGCGTTCACGGGCCAAATACGTGGTTAGTTGGGGGAGGGTCCAGGTATTAATGACGTGGGTTGGCGTCGCGCCACCACGGCGGGCGGTTACCACCCCTTGTTCGATCCACGCGAGATTACTCACATCGTGGGCATCACTATTGACACTTATTATTGCGCCTGCAGTCAATGCAACCTGGACCAATTCACCATCTATATCGAGGCGGTCGGGCCCAGAATTGACTTCGAGGGCAACGCCATGGTGCGCCGCCGCCAAAATCACACGTTCCATGTCGACCGGCGCCCCCAAGCGTCCTCCAAGGATGCGCCCACGGGGATGACCGATGATATCGACTGCCGGATGCGCAATTGCTTTGAGTAAGCGCTGCGTGGCGATTTCGGGGGTTTGACGGAGATTGATATGGGGTGATGCCACCACAATGTCAAGTTCATGCAATATACCATTGGGCAAGGCTAAATGCCCATCAACCAAAATATCAACTTCGACGCCGCGCAACAAATGAAAATTCACCCCTGCTGCCTGGTATTCTGCATTTATTGTATCTATTTCAAGCCATTGTGCGCGCAAGCGCTTGCTGTCGAGTCCGTTGGTGACGCCAATCAAGGCGCCATGATCGGTAATCGCAGCATGCATGTACCCGCGCAACCGGGCAGATTCAGCCATTTGGGCAATTGTCCCGTTGCCATCACTCCACGTAGTGTGCATGTGCAAATCGCTTTGCATGTCAGCAATGGTAAACAACGAGGCAAGGTGCTGAGGTGGTGGTACATCGGCGATATAGTATTCACGAAGTTCCGGAGGAATCCACGGCATGCCAAGCAATGCATATAACTGTACTTCATCGGGCACATCGTATATAACCCCGTGACGGTATAAACCGTCACGCTGTAACGTAAACCCGTGGTGCAGGGCTTGTTTTTGCAACCACAGTCGATGGGCTTCATTGCCGGTATACATTGCCAACGCAGCACCCCACGTTGCGGGTGAGGCCACCTGCACCTCGAGGGTCATACCGTTTTGCAAGCGAGCGACGACACGTTGATGGTGGTGCTGTGGTTTGACCAACAACGTCAAACCACTAATCTGTTGCGCACACGCGATTGGGTCATGACTGACGACCACAATATCGAGATCGCCGATGGTGCTCTGGCCTCGGCGCAGGCTCCCCGCCCAGGATGCGTCAATGACAGCGGGCAATTGGCGAATTTCGGTAAGCAACGCCTGTCCCATCTGCCAGGCATGGAGCAACAAGGTACGTTCTTCGCGGTCAGCGACGGCATCGATGCCTTCACGGATTCCTGCCACGGTGCGGGCACCAATACCTTTGATTTGCACCAAGCGACCACTATCAATTGCGTCGCGCAAATCAGCCAGCCCAGTAATGCCGACTTCGTTGTAGAGGCGGCCGGCAGTTCGGGGACCAATGTGAGGAACCCGTAACAATTCACGCACTCCGACCGGCATCCGTTCTTTGAGGCGTGAATAATATTCGATGTCGCCCGTCACAAATAATTCAGCGATTTTCTCGGCCATGCCTTTACTCAACCCCTCGACCCGGTCAAGGTGTTGGTGTTGATAGAGTTGGGTAATGGCCGTCGGAGCGTCAGTGACGGCGGTAGCCGCGCGGCGGTAGGCGATTACACGAAACCGATCCTCGCCGAGGATTTCCATCAAATCGGCAATTGCCCCAAATAACTGGGCAATATCGTGATTCGTGAATTCATCAATATACATGTATGTCCTAAAAAAAGCGGCGTTGTTCGCTGGTTTTGCCTTCACCGGCGTTATCGGGCGCGGCAAGCCCAAGGTGTTCGTAGGCACGACGCGTCACGACGCGCCCGCGCGGGGTACGATGAAGCATGCCTAATTGCAGCAAAAATGGTTCGTAGACATCTTCGACCGCGTCAATTTCTTCGGCGAGGGCGGCAGCAAGAGTTGACAACCCGACCGGCCCACCATTAAACATTTCGATGATGGCGCGCATCAATCGGCGATCATTTTCGTCAAGTCCCAGATCATCTATTTCGAGGCTCGTCAGCGAGCGAACAGCAACTTCTTGGGTAATCACCCCATCGGCAACGACTTGGGCATAGTCGCGTACCCGTCGGAGTAGCCGATTGACAATACGCGGGGTGCCGCGGCCACGGGTGGCAATTTCACGGGCCCCTTCAGGAGTCATTTGGACACCAAGAATTCGGCCAGCACGCACCACGATATCATTGAGGGCATCGACTGAATAAAACTCCATGCGTTGCACTAACCCGAAGCGATCACGCAACGGCGACGTCAGCAACGCCAGGCGCGTCGTCGCCCCAATTACCGTAAATTTGGGCAGACTGAGGCGCAAATTGCGGGCACCTGGGCCTTTGCCAACCACAATATCGAGGGCGAAATCTTCCATGGCGGGATAGAGAATTTCTTCGATGGCGCGATTGAGGCGATGGATTTCGTCGATAAACAAAATATCGCCTGGTTGTAAGTTGGTCAAAATCGCCGCTAAATCACCTTGACGTTCGATCGCAGGGCCCGAGGTGATTTTGATTTGCACGCCCATTTCGTTCGCCAAAATCATGGCAAGGCTCGTTTTGCCTAACCCAGGGGGTCCATAGAACAAGGTGTGGTCGAGCGATTCACTGCGACCGCGAGCAGCATCGATGCTAATAGATATTTGCTCGACGACTTTTTCTTGACCGATAAACTCTGATAAGCGCCGTGGGCGCAGGCTTTTTTCATCGTATTGTTCGTCGTCTGACGCGTTAGGGGTGACTATCCGGGGCGGCTCAGACATAGCGAAACTCTCCATCACGATTCTTATCCCTGTGTCGGTATTGTAACGTGAAAACCCTTCATGACAATAGGGGTTGGGATTTCGCTTGTTGCGCAACGGGCTTATGCTTGGAGGAGTTATTTTTTCAAAAAATCACACTGGCAGAACCATACCAAGCGCTGATAATCACAATTCCCAACATTCGCACAAAGCGCCCACAAAACACGGCACTGGCGAAAACCCAAAACGGCACCCCGAAGGCTCCAGCCGCCATTCCCGCCACATCAAACAATGGGTTGGGCGGGGCAGCCAATGCAAACAATGCCACAAAGGCACGCACTGGATGGGTCATTTGTGCGGCAACCCACCGTGAAAAGCAGGTACTTTCGAATGCCTGTCGACCACTACGACCAACAACATACCCGCTGATTTCGCCGACTACTGAACCGAACCCGGCAGCCAATGCGACGAGGACTAGATCATAAAGGTCGTGATATTGTTGGGCGATATGCATGACGACCGGGATGTATGGTACGGGAACAATAATGGTTGCGGTGGCGATTGCAGTTACACCAAAAACCCCGGCAATCGCATAATTGCCGAGGAAGGTGTAATCAATAGGGAGAAAATAGCAACCTACATTGATGGCAATCATCAAGACAATCATGCCGATGATGGCATTACGGCGTTGTGGCACGAACGCTTACCTCTTGGAAGTTCGTTTACGACCACG
This sequence comes from Singulisphaera sp. GP187, assembly GCA_943328915.2. GTDB lineage: Bacteria > Chloroflexota > Chloroflexia > Chloroflexales > Roseiflexaceae > UBA965. The sequence goes on from CALQBW020000011.1 coordinate 4,798, forward strand.
GATTTGCCATGACCAGCGGGCAGTCCCGCCAAGCACACCCGCACCAGCAACCACCCCGAGCCACGCCCATGGACTACCGGCAAGTGGAGTTGTGTCAGATGCGATTAATAAGACACTATCGGCGGAAGCAGCTTGTGTCGAAGGACTCGTCACCGCTGCTCCTTTAAGCAGATGGGTTTCAACAGGCTGCATCGCGACAGCTCCAAACAACAAACAGAAGCAGAGGCTCATTGCCACACCAAGGGTGGGGAAGAGTTGACCGGCTGGTGGGCTTATTAACCACCAGCGCCAGCCCCTTGCTTGATGTAAGCGCTGCGGATCAATCCGCAGTGACCGAGGTGGCTTGAGTGTGGGCATGGTGCGCATGGCATCTTGAGTCAATGCCAGTTCGCTAAAGGTGTCTTGAAGCGCTTCATCAGCGAGCATACGCTGACGCATTGCTGCCGCATTGGCCGGTGATAAGTCACCGTCAAGCAATGCGGATAATTGCTCGATATCTTGGATGGTTACGGCGTTCTTGGTCTTCATGATTTCACCTACGTATTACTTTCAACAGTATGACGCCTGACCCTCGGTAAGAGTTCCGCAGCCATAAGTAATTCGCGTAATCGAGATCTGGCTCGATTGAGCCGGGATTTCACCGTACCGATATTTATGCCTGTCATATCGGCAATTTCTTGGTATGACAAGCCTTGGATATCACTTAATATGATTACTTCGCGTTGGTCATCGGGGATTTCTGCCAACGCACCAGCGATGGTTTTTTGGAGTTCACTTTTCATCAAGGCCGCTTCGGGGCCATCACTTGTATCGGCGATTTGCATCGCTGGGGTATCATCATCATCGCGTTCGAGATCGAGTGAAACACTCGGACGGCGTTTTTTGCTTCGTAATACGTCACGGCAACCGTTGGCAACAATCCGCATCAACCATGGTCGGAACTCGCCACGGAGCGATGGTAAATGCTTATACGCCGAAATAAAAGCGTCTTGGGCGACGTCAGCAGCGGCGTCGGCATCACCCAACATCCGCAAACAGAGATTATAGGCGCGGGATTGATGGCGTTCAACGAGGTCATTAAACGCCTGTGTATCACCATCAAGCACTAACTGGACTAATTGTTGATTTTCGTATTGCACCATAGTATGTTTGGCAGGCAAATTACGCCTGCAGCTCCTCATGATGTTCAACGTGGACGACAAATTGTTGGCAGCGCGAATCGTATACATGACGGCGAATAACCAACAGAGAATCTGAGATTTCGATTGTGTTAAAGGCGCAGGTATGTCGTTCTCGCCCTTTGCCACGATGTGACGTCGCAGTTCCTGCCTGACAAATAATGGTTCCGCGCGGAAGCGTCGGTACCAAATCCCGCGTATGTCCAATATATGACACGTGAATGTGTCCGCACATGACCACGTCTATTTGGCATTCGTCGAGCAATGTAGCAATGGCTTCAGGATTTGCCACTCGGTTGCGCCGACCGACGCCAGGAGGGTTGACCAGATGGTGATGCATGACTACCACCCGCCGATTGCCTGCAGGCACGCTCGCTGCAGCAGAGCGAATATGGGCTTGTTGGACGGGTGATAAATAACCACCGTCAATCGTCCAGCCAAATGCAGTATTTGCACCAATCAAACTCACCCCTGCGAGGTGCATCACGGGCATCAAATCGCTACTAATATGTGTGGTGTATTGTTTGTATGGATTGAATAAGCGATCCCACACGTTGTACAGCGGCACATCGTGATTGCCCGGCACTACAAAGCGCGGTTGTGGTGTTTGGGCCAGCCAAGACGTAATGGTCTGCCATTGGGCATTTTCATCTGCTCGCTGCACAAAATCACCAGAAACCACAAATACATCGGGGGCATATGTCTGCGCTTCACGCAACACCACCGCAGCGACTTCGGCCGCAAATGGTGGCCCTGCATGAACATCTGAGACATGCATCAGCCGAATTGTCATTGTTGATCACCTGTCGGCACCGAGCGACTCTTTTGAATGGCGAGCAATACAATTGCACGAAGCACGACACCACCACCAATAAAAATTGTGCCTACAAACAGATACCGCACAATACCAAGCACAATATGCATAAGACCTCATTACAAATCGACGAATTTATTGTAACATACCAAAAGGCCTTAAAAAAATATGGCATAATAACCCTATATTACCCCTGCGATATGCATTAAATATCCCTTAGAATTGCTATATCAAACGAGGATGAGATGCGGCGAATTGCCTACTGTAGCCCAATAAACCCGATTCCATCTGGGATTTCTGACTATAGCGAGGAGTTATTACCATACCTCGCACAATATGCTGATATCACCTTGTATCACGATCGCGGGGTTGTACCGAGCAATCCAAAACTTGCGGCACATCTTGAGGTGCGTACCATCAACTCGTTGCCGGCCGACCACCTCCAGCAGCCGTACGATGCGATTATTTATCATATGGGGAATAGTACTGCGCATTCCCAAATCTGGGATATGGCGCACCAATTCCCGGGTGTAGTAGTGCTCCATGATTTAGTGCTGCATCATTTCATGTTGCAATACTATGCCACCCACCGCAACGACATCAGCGCGTATCAGCAACTTGTCAACCAGTATTATGGTATTGCAGGCACGCACGTCGCAACACGTATGGTACGCGGCATCTTTGATGACGCTGTTTTTAATATGCCTTTATGTCAACCAGTTCTAGACAATGCAACAGCATTGATTAGTCATAGTCAATATGTGGTTGATGCGGTTCACACGCTTGCCCCAGACCTCGTAAGCGGCGTTGTGCCAATGGGTGTGCCTGTGCTAACTGATTGCGATGTGTCACACCTGCGAGCGCAACTCAACCTTGGCGACGATGCATTTATCATGGCGTCTTTTGGGCATGTCAATCCCTACAAACGCACGGATCAAGTGTTGCGGGCGTTGCGGACCTTGCGGCGTGCGGGGATAAATGCCCATTATCTGATTGTGGGAAGTATTTCGCCAAATGTGGCGCTCGACACCCTGTTACGGCGCACCGACACCAGTGGCGCTGTGCATGTGACGGGGTATGTATCGGCCAACGAATTCAATGCCTACGTAGCCTTGGCCGATGTCTGTATCAATTTGCGCCACCCCACAGCCGGTGAAACATCGGCGAGTCTATTGCGCTTGTTGGCCGCAGGTAAGCCAACGTTTGTAACCGCAAGTGGCTCATTTAATGAAATCCCCGCCGATGCGGCCATGCATGTCCCGCTTGACCGAAGCGAGGTCGAATTCCTCGAAACAGCGTTGTTTTTGTGTCAGCAACGCCCTGACTTTCGAGCCGCGGTGGCAACGAATGCCCGCACATATGTCACAAGGCACCACACCTTAGGGCATTCTGCGGCGGGCTATATGCAGTTTTTGGCGGATCGACATGGCTGGGAAGCACCACGCATCCTACGCCCACTCCCATGGGACAACAGCGCAGACCAAATCACGCTCCCGATAATGTTACAGCCACGCCGGATCGTGAGTGCACCACACCGACCTATGCTCGGGACTACTGCCGATGACCCGATTGCCCGTGGTGCACAAGCGCAACTTGACCAGGCTGCCCAGACTCTTTTTGCAAAAAAATGACACCCTGCTGCACGAGATTGATAGCGGTTGGACCATTCTGGCAGCATATTCCCCGCTCTACGTAAGGTGGAGCGGGGAATATGTTGTTGTCACGTTTATTTGTAATCAGTGGTCGAATAAACTGCTCCTAATGACTCAACACCGCTTTGGTCAACAGTTGGTTGCTGAGGGTAACATGGGCATTACGTGGCAACCACTGGCCATCGCTGGTTTGCATCAGGGACTTCATGCTAAATCGCACATCAGGCACACTCAGCCCTTTGGCTTGGTAATACGGGTTGGTAGTAGCCACAATTGACAACGGTGAAGCGCTATCGTTTGGTAGATATTTCTGCAAAATTTCTTTGGCACGTCGCAGCATATCGGGAGAGACGTCTGTTTCGCGTAGATTCATTCGGCGTACTACTTTAGGTACACGTGCCAAGGTCAACAATTTCAGGCTGCCACTATGCGATGTATGCTGAATTGACGGTTGAATTTGACTGCCTTTGACCGCAGCCCATGGATCACCGAGCAAAATAAATTCAATCAAGGTTTTCATGTCGACATCATCCAAAAACCCTTGGCGATCATACATAATTTGGGCAAACTCAAGACGGGCAAAGTGCAAGGCCATTCCGATGGGCATCCCGTCTGCAAGGTAACGCGTCATGCGTTCGAACAATAAATCAGCACCCAACAAGGGGGGAGCTGCGCTTCCGTAGGCATTGACCGTTGAGCCCACAAACGCCAACGCACCTTCAGATAATGCTTTGAGCGGGACAGAATTATGCGGAGTGCGTCCAGCTAATTCGGCTCCATAACAGGCTTCGCTTATGATGATAGCGCCAGCAACCATGTTGCGGGTGAGGTTGTCGGGGCTTATGGCGATGGGCAACGCACTTGCGGCACCCCACACTGTGGCTGACTGCCCATAAAAATGGGGCATGCCTGCCGCACCGTGTAAATTGATATACAACACTTCGCGACCAGCCAAGGTTGCCGCAATGAAATTTTGGGTAGTCAACGGTGGAGATGTCAATAATTTGGCATCAGGGTGCAAATTTTTTAACACCAATAATGATGGTTCTCGCCAGGCATCTGCGGCAACACCAACAGCAAGCCGCTGGGCAGGTGTACTCCGAATCCGCAGTAATGTAGATAAATCAAATCCGGTTTGGCCTTGATGATGCGCTTGGGCGTGGTATTGCGTCATTGAATGGAGCATGCCGATGAGTAATTGCGGGTCATCGCTATCACCTTCGGGCAAACGAGCCACAATTCTTTGCGGCAACAAATACCCCGCATCATCACACGCATAGGGGTTGTCGGACAAAATATGTGGTTCATCGTCAGGGATTGGATTTTGGAGTCGGTGAAAAGGAACACACTCGTCACCACCAATCAGCACAAGCGTCGTGAGCTCGATACCGCGAAGGTGCAACTGGGTTGCCATTTTGCGCACCATATCACGAATCGGCATTGCATCCGGTGCAATCGGGGCTGGGGCAGGAATATCGAGCATAGCCAGACCACCCGTGGCATCAATATAACCCGCAACGACAAACATGCCTTTTTGGCGCAATACGCGACACAATCGACGAATATGCTCATCTATGTCTTGCCAGCCGGCCGTCCCAAAGCGCCGAACTAAGGCTGCCCGATGTCCCAATATGATATGCGCTTGGCCATCTTCGACCGCCGCCGGGAGCAGTGGACGGGTTTGGGTCACTCTTCCATCTTGTGGGAGGGGGGTAGTCATCATCGGTGCAAACGATTCGGGATCAGCCGTATGGGAAAGCACCGGTCCTTTGGTCGTGGCAAGCAGATAGTCTACCAATGCATGGATATCTTGGTCCCAACCGATCATCGGTTGGGCGCTCAGCGGCCATGGCACCGCATGCGGTGCAAAAAATGCCCGCTGGTAACTCCCATCGGGATCCATTGCGGTAATTTGGTCGCGCGTTACCGTAACGACATCACTCGCATCACTCATGACTGCCCGTAAACACAGCAACGGGAACTCGGGTTCGAGGACAAAGTCATGATGCGATAGCAATCGTTGCGCTTCTTCGAGCCGCTGACTTTGACGTAAGGCTTCGATGTAACCCCATTGCAAATCATTGCGTGGCGGCGACTGGCGCAGGGTATTCCCTAATTCCACCACTGCCATATCTGCCATCCCCCGGCGGAGATAAATCATGCCCAGGGCTTGGGGAACGGCGGCGGCAGCATCAATTGGCAGGCCACGATCATTAATCGGCGCATTACATACCGCACGTCGCATGGCCGCTGCCGCCGCAGGTTCTTGTCCACAGGCAGTTAAGGCACTCGCGAGCCCTTGCCACGCCTGTGAATCCATCGCATTCCGGGTAATTACCAGCCGGTAATGTGTCATGGCAAGACCAGGTTTACCCCCAACCAACAAGGCATTACCCATCAAAGTACTGGGAATGAGCGCTTCTGGGCAACGACGCATCAACGCTTGTGCGCCTCGCCAGGCAGCATGATAATCGCCCTTTGCGATGGCTAATTCACAGGCTCGCCGGACATGTGCAAATGGCAAAAGATCAGGTAAACGATTGTCTGGTGTAGCTGCGCTTTCAATCGAAACCGTCGAGCGGAGTGATACGTCGAGCGCGGGGATAGGTTGGGCAGTATGTTTGCGCAATTCCATTGGCAGCTCCTCTATCCCGTTAATCCACGTCTCGTCGGCGCCTAAACACAGACAACGGTGCAGCACGTGTTAATTCGTGTTGAGCCTCTTTGAAATCCGGGCTCAATTTGACTGCACGCCGGAATGCCGCCACGGCTTTTTGGGTTTCGTTTTTTTGGCGGTATATTCGCCCAATCAGCAGATGAGCGCGGGGAAGCGTATCATCAAGTTCGATTGCACGTTGCAATGCGGTAAACGCATCTTCAATTAACGCAACTTTCACGGCTAATTCGGCAAATCGCACTAACAATGCTGCATCAGATGGGAAATATTTCATCATTTTGCGAAGTGTTTGCTGACACTCTTCCTTTTGGTTGAGTGCAAGCAGCGTTTCGGCTAAATCGACTTGATACGAGACAGCGTTGGGATTAATCGTCACTGCCATACGCAAATACTCGAGGGCATCAACATAGCGTTTTTCGGTATGGGCAATTGCGGCCAACCCTTCATATGCTTCGACGCATTTGCCATCATGACGCAATGCCTGTTGAAAATCATTTTGGGCGTCATTGATCCGCCCAAGTTTGACTTTGGTTTGGGCTACTCTACACCACGAAGGCGCATAGGTTATATCATTCGCTAATGCGCTTTGATAATGTTCAAGCGCGGTGTCGTAGAGTTTTTGTGCAAAGTTTACATCACCCATTGCCAAAAACATTTCGGCTTCATTGCTGAATTTATGGGCATGCTGCTTTACCACCTCGGTGTCGGCAACAACCAGTTGGGGTTCTTTGGTTTTGGCTTGGTGTTTGGCTTCTATTTTCGAGACGGCGCGGTAATATTCTGCTTTGTCACCATCGAGGAGAATTGCTTTGTTATAGGCTGCAAGCGCCATATCTTGATTGCCACGTTGCTCATACAATTGTCCCAATTCGTAATACCATGCACCGTTTTGGGGGTCTCGCAACAATGCTTGTTCAAGATTAATGATTGCATCATTGATTCGTCCTTGCAACACCAACAACCGTGACAAGGCATAGAGCGGTGCAGTACTTTCGGGGTCAAGGTTCGTCGCACTCAAATACGCACTTCGGGCATTATCAAACATCCCCATTTGCGCACAGACATCACCCAACAACATATGCCATGCAATGACGTCGTTTTTGAGGGTAATTGCCACCATGATTGCAGACCTTGCGTCACCGTTACGATGTGTTTCCATATACAATTTCGCCAGTTGGTAGTGGTTGTTGGGATTTGCCGAATCAAAACGTGTGGCTCTTTGAGCTGCGCTAATCGCTCGATCGATGCGTTGATCTGCCGTATAGACATCACGAAGCAGGGCATTTATTGTGCTGTTACTCGGGAGTAAATCGTTGGCCAATTCAAGGGCTGAAATGGCTTCTTTTAGGCGACCATGCACATTGAGCACCACACCATACCATTGTTGGAATGAAGCGTTCCCGGGCATACTTGTCGCAGCATTCGCAAGTGCTGACAGCGCCCCAGCCAAATCACCATTCAAATATGCCAATCGCCCATAGATATATTGATCTTGCACTGACAGCGGTGCCACAGCCAACACGTAGCGTTGGTCGACGATTGCCGCATCATATTGCTGCAAGAGTGCCAATGACAACGCCCGGCGTTGTCGAATATGTGCTGCTAAGTCGTTTTTGTCGAGCATGCTCGCCGCTGCAGCATCGCCACTTAACGGGCGCGGATGTACTTCGCCATAGAGTGCTAATGCCGCATCAAATGATGCGATTGCCTCTTGGTGACGTAACATTAATTGCAGGGCTACCCCGCGTTCAAAAATACACCGCGGGTTGTCCCCGTCAATCATGAGCGTACGATCAAACGCCTGCATTGCAGCGGTGAGCTTGACCAAATGTGTCGGTGTCGGTTGGGTGAATTCTTCGAGATCTTTGGCTAGTGGTGCCTGTTGTCGCAACGCCATGCCTAAGCAGAGGTGATAAATTGCCACCCCGTCATCTGCTTTGACTGCCGCTGCAAAAGCATAGACCGCCTCATCAATTTCACCAAAATCAAGGAGCAAGATTCCATACATAAGTGCCGAAGGAGCATATTCGCCATCTAGTGTAAAGGCCGTACGGGCTGCTTCTAGGGCTTCTTCATATCGTTCGATAGTCCGGAGGACACGCGCAAATACACGCCAATGTTCGCTCACTCGCCCTTCGAGTTCTACCGCACGCCGTGCCAACGACAACGCTTCGTCTGTTTTGCCTTGCGCCAACGATACATCGGCGAGACATGCGATCGTGGCTGCAGCACTGGGCAATTGTGCCATCACACGACGCAATTCACGTTCGGCCTCAGCGTATTCTCCTGATTGAAAATAAAGCATCCCGAGGCGATACGCCAAATTCAATTCCATCGGCACCAATTCCACTGCGCGAACCATGCAGTGCGTCGCATTCACGAAATCGTTGATGGACTCATAGTCTTCTGATAATTCAACCCAGCATTCGTGGTCTTGGTCGCGCAATCGCACGGCTGCAATCATATGGGGGATTGCTTCACCACGTCGTTTGACAATCCGTAATACACACGCATATTGACGGCGTGCAAAGGCATCATTGGGATTGAGATTCACCGCCCGATCAGCAGCTTCAAGCGCCCGTTGCATATTGCCTTTGCGTTGCATGATTTGCGACATCAACGTCAAGGCTTTGACATCATGGGCATCACGGCGTAATGCTTCAAGCACATCTGCGGCGGCTGCATCGATTTGGTCAATGCGCAGCAACAATTCTGCCCGTTTACGCCACAACGCTGGATGATCAGCGGCCACTGCCAACGCTTGGTCGATTTCGCTGATGGCTTCTTTGTGCCAACCACGTTGGGCTTGGACATCTGCCAAATCGGCTCGCCAATGATGTGCTTCGGGACGTTTGGCAATGGCTTTTTCGATAGCAGACACGGCACTTTTGCTATCTCCAATTCCCAAAAACGCACGGCCTAGGGTGTGGTAATATTCGGCCCGGTCATTCAAGGCGACGGCTTCTTGGAGCACTTTTACTGCTTCTTTATCGGCACCCGTTTGATGCAACAACATCCCTAATAAATAATGCCATCCCGCATGGTCAGGGCGCTGTTGTACGGCAACACGATAACTCGCTATAGCCGAAGATCGTTGTCCTAACCCGAGGAATGCATCACCGAGCAATGCATGATGTTCTGCTTGGGAAGGTGCTGCGACCACAGCTTGCTCAGCACACTCACGTGCTTCAGACCAACGCACACTTTTGGCATATGCTGCGCTCATACGGGCGTAAACTGCAGCCCCAATTCCTGGTGTGGCGTTGCGGTTTTTCGCTTGCGGGCTCGCACGATCAAGATCAAGTGCTTGTTGGAGTTCAATAATCGCGGCTTCAGGGACCCCGATTGCGATTAACACTTCCCCTAACCGCAAGTGATGCATGACTGATTTAGGTGCCAGGCTTACCAAGCGTTGCGCGACATCTGCAGCTTGGGTAAAGTCGTGGCACGCAATCGCAACATCACGCAAACCGCTTAACGCAGGTTCATGATTAGGCGCAATAGCTAGTGCTTGCCGGTATAATTCACTCGCTTCTACGTTCCTTGTCAGTCCAAACAACGCTTCTGCCGCGACCACAATCGCTTCGACGGCATGTCCATCGAGACCCAACGCTTGCCGGGCAACCTGGAGCGCTTTTTCAAAAAACCCTTGACTACGCAACACTCGACTTCGCTCACATTGGATATCTACCCGTTGGGGGGCAAGTGTTGCCGCCGCTTCGAGCATTTCGGTGGCTTCGTTGGGGCGTTGTGTTGCTAAGGCCATCCTCCCAACTTGTAACAACGCATCGACATTGCCGGCATCGCTTTGATGAGCACGGCGGGCATGGTCGTATGCACTATCAAAGTTCCCATGTTGCGCCATAGCTTGACTATATGCCACCAACGTGTGGGGATTGTCCGGCTGTAATTGGATTGCTTGATCAAATGTCCGGATCGCAGCGTCAATTTGCCCATCACCAGCCAATGCCCGCCCAATTGCTTCGAGGATTGCACCATTGCTGACGGCATCGACGATTCGGCGCAGCGCAAACAACGCTTGTTTCCAATGACCTTCGGCAATATGCAATAGCCCTGCTTGGAACCACGATTGATCATCCGGTGTATTCCACAACGCTTTGGCGATGTAGCCACGGGCTCGTTTGATTTGGCCACGACGCAACGCAAATCCACCAGCGATACGGAGCAATTCGGCGTTATTTGCGTGTTGCAACAACGCGCGTTGCAACACGGCGTCACCTTGTTCGAAATGACCCAATTTTTCATATGCCGCTACCGCATCACGGAGCAAAGGAATATTTTCACTGTCAACCCCAAGGGCTTTGTTATAAATCTCCACCGCCTCTCGTTGACGGCCAAGTTCCTCGAGCGAATGTGCCATTGCATGCATAAACGATGAATCCTCAGGCGCCAAAGTCACTGCTTTGCGGTAGGTTGCCAACGCAGTATCATGTTCCCCGCGTCGCCACAACAACCCCGCCAAATCACCATGAAGTCCTGCATTCTTGGCAGAATGTGACATGGCAGTACGGAGCATCTGCAACGCGCCATCTGCATCCCCGCGTCGTTGCAATAATTGCACCAAATGGCGCGATGCAGCGACGTTGGTGGGCTTTAGTTCGATTGCGGTCTGCAATGCCACAATCGCGGCATCGCTATCGCCGCTCGCATCACATACGCGTGCAAAATCCACATACAGGCTATCATCAGTGGGGTGGAGTTCAATTGCCCTTTGGAACGCGGCCCATGCTGCATGCCAATCAGCCAACGATAAATACACACGTCCTAATGTCGCATGGCTAGCCGCATCATCTGGTGCCATTCGGAGCGCTTTGTCGAGATAATTCTGGGCTGCATGGAATTCACCGCGCAACCAACACAATCGCCCCAATTCTGCGAACAACACTGGGTGGTTACCTAACGATGCCACCGCCTGCTCCAGTAACACTTGGGCTTCGTTCGCGCGATCAAGTTGCTCAAGCACTAAGGCTTTTTGGCGATAGAGCAATGGATCATCCGTCGCATCGCGCAACGCCAATTCGAATGCTTCGAGCGCAGCTGGGTGGTTATTTTGTTGGCTATATATCTGCCCCAAGGCGCGCGCAACAATTGCGCCTTGTTGGCGATAGGTATCAATTAAACCCTTTAGGACATGAGCGGCCACATCCAACGACCCGAGTTGGCCGTAGGCCATCCCTAACTGATGTCGGCTGTGCAGATCATCGGGGCGTGTTTTGCTGATAATCTCATACGACTTCACTGCTCCTGGCCAATCTTGGAGCATCGCCGATAAATCAGCAATACGCCGCAACAAATCGGCATCTTGTGGTTGCATGGAACTCACAAATTCGAGTTGGTGTCGCGCTTGTTGGTAAGCCCCTTCTTGTTGCAATACATCGGCTGCGGCCAAGCGCACCGCAGGAGCACTCACCCCTGCAGCATTCAATATTTCTTCGACCCGTGTGCCGTCGTGCAGTAATAATGCCCGCACCACTGCACGCATCAAGCCGAGTTCGATACAGCGCCGCACGACCACCGGCCGGTTTTCGCTCATTGCAAATACGAATCCAACGATCTCGTCGTCTTCGGTCAATTGGGCAAGGCTCCAATTTGCTACTGGTTGTGCCACCAATTGCATAGCACAGACGGCAGCTCGTAACAAATTATGGCGAAAAGTAAGTGTTTGCTGTTCGTAATCAAACAACAACACCCCTGCGCCCACCAATGCCCGTAGCGCACTGATCAATGGATCGGTCGTCGGCGCGCCCAACAGTTGTTGCACGACCAACGCCGTATTGCCCGCACCAGTCATCGCTCGTTGCAGGAGGTCTGCTAGTGCCCACGGGTCACGTTGCCCCCCGATGTCGCTGCGCAAACGCAACAAGCGAGCCAAAGCGTCATGCCCATTTGCATCTGCAAGAATCACCACCCTCTGCATCCATTCCCACATAAATTTGCCACGGAATGGGAATGGCAACGATTGTTCACCCACCATCAATTGAATATAGGCACCCAACCAACGTGGCCGACTTGCTAATGCAACTGCAGCATCATCACCCTCGAGTAACTGGGCAGCTTCATCACCGCACTGTGTCCGCACATACGCCACCACTTCACGTGGGGGCAGCGGTCGCAATGCCCGTACATCGGCGGTACTAAACCACGGTCGAAACAGTGGCAACGCCTCAATCCGACACGTCAATACCCACCGGGCCTGAACACCCATTGTACTCATCAACGTCGCAATACCAGACAATGCGGTTAATTGCACGTCGCTGCGTAATTGTTCGAGCCCATCAATAAAAAAGACGAACGTTCGATCGCTCAGTTCGCGCCATACCGGTACCGAGACCCCAACACTCATACTAATAGTTTGTTCGATTGATTCACCAAACTGTACAAGATCAACATAGATAGGCACATAAAGTATATTTTTTTGTTTTGGTGTCCGTTGTTCATTTAACACCGCGTTGGCCATGGTCATTGCTTGCAAACGAAGACTACTACTTTTGCCTGCACCCGCTGCACCCACCACCAACAAACGTGGTGATTGATCAATTGCTTGGCGCAAGGTAAGTTGTTGACTCCGACCACGGTCACCTGTTTCGTTTGTCACAGCCAATGGCGGAAGCGCACGTACCGCAATAGTTGCAGGAAGTGCGATATACGCTTCAAGGTATGATTTTACCCACGTGGTGCCATTGTTCATTGCTTACTCATACATGCTCAGCATCACGTTCACGCACTCAAAAGCGCATTACATTCACTACAACCATCTTCACCTTCAGTTGCGCATAACTTCCATTTTGCGCACCTACACCGCCAATGCCATATTGATAAGCCGGGAATATATGCAACGATTCACCGAGGAATGGCGTTGAAGGTCTCAAAGTATCTCCCAATCCTCACAGCGCGCCTGAATCAAGATTACCGTCTGTCTGCGTCACTTCGTTGCATCCAACCCTACTCTATCAATACACGTCCTTTGCTATACCGCGGTTTTAGTGGGTAAATAGGGCGGCTTCCTGAACACCAAGATGCTAAGCCACTTGCTTCACCGGTTGGTCAACCGCCGTGAGATTGCTATTGGTCAGGATATAGCTACGCATCTGCACGAGGACCAATAAATGCGTTAACGCATTGTGTTGCCTCCAATCGAGTAAACTCGGGTTACGATGCACAACCAATGCACCTTGCTCCTCGACGTGGGCAGATGTTATCACAAAGCTATCAGTTTTATTGCTGATAACTGGAAGAGATTCACGAGACAAATAAAAGTCAACAGCAGCCCCGACAATGTCATACCCGCGTGCCCGCGCAGCCCGCATCAATTCATCTTGACTTTTTGTTTCAACAATGCTCATGTTTGCATCTTGCCAACCTGCAAAACGTTCAATGGTGGTTTGGGTAGTTACGAATGGAATCCCATGGTGTTGGACACCGGTATATAAACAAATGACTGCAGATTGAATCATGTTACTCAACCAAGCCACTGCCACCCCAGCAATGCATTGCACAAACAAAACCGTCGCCAACCCATAACTTACCACCGGCATATCGAGCAACGCAATAGCCAACAAAATCATAATTCCCATACATGTTGCACAAATTGTGGCACGCATCCCACCATGAATCGCTCCTATTGGAATTAGGAGAAGCACGACACCCAAAATTGGACTCACCACCCCACCGGTGCTACTAACTAATAACGCTACAACCGCACCATCACTTGCCATGCGTACCCAATCCGGCAATTCCCATCGCAAGTGGCAAGCGAGCATGAGTATAGTCAATCCCACACTGATGCCCACGCCAATTTGACCACCGATTGAGCTTCCAACCAACGCGCTCAGCCCAATGGTAATCATCAAAATGCGGGTTGCGACCGTCACTTGCGATACGATTGTTTGCAATCGACGTTCTAACTGAGGCAACCGTGATGGTGGCAACTCATTGACGATATGCGGTAACCGTACCGAAGTTGTACTTCTCATTACCTTTGGCATTGATGTATACATTCCACCCTCATTCCCCATGCCGGTGTAATTTGTCTACATTCCAGTTAGGTAAAGTCACATGAAATCTGAGTATACAGATGAAGATAACAGTTGTCAAATACTTTGTAATCTTTAGTAATTAATTTTAGGGGGATTAGGGAGTGCAAATGATATTTTAAATACATTCATGTTTCCGTTGTAATATTATGATTTCACTTGCCGCCCAAATTTTAATTATCATGAGTTTTTCATTACGAAAAATTAGTTGTCACATTACATCTGTCATTTTACAGACGTTTTTCCAAAAAATGTGCCGAAGAAATTATCTGCGGTCTGCATTTTCGAGCAAGGTAAACATTGGCGATTGCGTCGTATCAGTCGGTAGTGGGGGCATATCCATTTGGCAAGTCGTGGGTAGCGGATTGGGAGGATTGACACCGAAGTATGCTTGCATCATTTGCGTAACTGCAGGGACGGCGATGGTAGACGAACCGTCATACATATCGCCGCTGCCTTCGCTGAGCATCACCACTTCAATCTGCGGGTCTTCATATGGCGCAAAGCCAATGAACCACGAATGACTTTGGCGCACAATGACCGTACCTGCTCCATTTGGATTACGTACCGTCAATTCCGGCCCATATTCGGCGGTACCCGTTTTTCCGGCAATGGAAAGACCCGAGCATTCTATTCGGGCGGCAATATTAACCCCCTCTACCACGGCTCGACGCATCCCGATCCGTGATGTTTCGTAGTAGGCGGGATTAAATGGGAGTGTTCGCAATAATTCTGGCTGCACATCCTGGAGGATCGTGCCATCACTCCCCACCACTGCCCGCACTATTTGCGGCCGAAACACCGAGCCATTATTCGCGATAGCCGCACCAGCCATGGCTAATTGCAGCGGCGTCGCTTCAAAATTACCCTGGCCGATCGCCGTATTATAGGTGTCACCGGTTGTCCACGCTGCCCGTAATGCTTGTTGCTTCCAGCCCGGGGTAGGGACGCGACCCAGTTGTTCACCGTAGAGTTGGATCCCCGTCGCCGCGCCAAAGCCAAACATCGTCAACCCTGCTGCCAGCCGAGTTATTTGCAATCCTTGTGGAATTGTTTGTTCGTTCGGTTGCAGGTTCACCATTCCTTCGCGATTCCCACCCGTCACTGAAATAAAAAAGACGTTGGAAGAACGCATCAGCGCCTCGGTCACATCAATCCACCCGTTATCGCGTGGGATTGAATTCGGGAAGCGATAAAAACGGTTTTCGACATATTGGTCTTTGAGGATGAGTTGCCCGGGATCGCGTACTTTGGTATTTGCAGCAATCACTTTATTTTGGAGGGCAATCACGGCATCAAACTGCTTGATCGTTGAACCAGGTGGGTACTGCCCCGAAATCACACGATTGGTCAAGGGAGCCAAGCGCTGATTTTCTGCGCGTTGCGCCGGTGGTGGATTCAACAGCGCCGAAAGTTCTTGGCTCCGCGCAGGGTCAACCCAAATGTTATTGTCATACGACGGCCAACTTGCCATGGCGAGGATTCGACCGGTTTTGACTTCGATAATTACTGCAGCACCGCTTTGGAGTGGCAAATAACTCCGTTTATACGCAAATCGATCTGGCATAGTGGCACGGCGTTTTTCGGCAATATTTATCCAATTACGCAAGATTTGTTCAACTTTGCGTTGCAGCGTAATATCAACGGTCAAAACTAAACTATCACCATCTCGTGTCGGTTGGACGACTTGCGCAGCCCGAACTGGGCGGCCGAGGTTATCGACAATTACCGCTTCGATACCCATTTGTCCGCGTAATTGATCCTCGTAACTATATTCGATGCCACTTTTGCCGATACGATCGTCATTCAAATACCGTGGAATGCCTAATTCATACGGATTGACTTTTTTTTGTACGATGCCACATTCAACCGCATGTCCAATCGAATCAAGCAAACCCACTACCCATGAACGTGCTGGGTTTTGTCGAACTAACTCACACGACCCGACCCGACCAACATAGCCGAGGATATGCGACAGTGACTTTATGTTGCCAGTGAGCGGGTATTGACGCCGATAATCTTGTTCAATCACCACTCCTGGTAGGTTCGCGGCGTTTTCTTTCAGCACCATTGCTACGGCACGGGGGACGTCGCTTGCAATAGTAATCGTTTGGTAGCGTGGCGACTCGCTGGTGCGGACCATTTTCTCAACCGGGCTTTCGAGGGTAATTGTCCGCGAAAACTGTTCAGTGAGCTGCATTGCATTGACAATATCACGCGGAGGAATACTCCCTGTTAACCAATTTTGGACCGTAACATTGTCAATCCGCGGCGCAATTTGATCTCCAAAAACCCGAATCAGGTCATTCCGCAGTTCTGGCCGTTGGACTATTTGGGTTGCTGGCGAAATCACCAACGTCCCCGTAATATCAAGGGCACTACTCAGATCAGATAACGCACTATCGACATCGCGCACGAGGGCCGCGTCATCGCTTTTGATTGGGGAATTCCAACGCGGGATAAACCGTACGACAGGGGCATGGCGTTCTACGATTTGGGTAGCGCCAAACAAAAATTCTTTATTAACTGGGATTAGCATCGGGAGCATACGATCAACGCGCGTAAATTCTTTTAATGACACATCAGGAATTTTTTGCGCAAATCCATCGCGCATGAGTTGGTTTTTTTCTAGGGTAATCGCTGGCGAAATCGTAAGGGTATTGGTAATGCCGAGCACTTGACTCAATTCAGCAAAGAGCTGGGCTCGGTCGATTGAGCCTTCTGGGGGTAAATCACTTGCCCGAATCGCTACCGTATAGACAGGACTACTCTCTGCCAATAATGTTTTGGAGTCGCTCGCAAAAATTTCTCCACGAAACGGACGAATTGGTACATAGCGCGTGGTATTTACAGATGTAATATAGCGGTCGGATTGTGTATCAACGAGTTGTAATTGGTACAAACGACCAATCAACGTCAAAAACACCAACGCAACCACAAATTTTGAAATAAACAAGCGCATAACTTACCTTTAATCAATACACATCGAGTGGTAACTCACCACGTTGCATACTCCGCAACCATCGCAACAACAAAAACATAGGCAACGCCGGCACTAAAATAATCAAAATATCTGGAATCACTGCCGTCGTGATATACGACACGACATCAAAGCTCCTCACCAGTACATACAACAAGACACCATTGCAAAAGTAATAAACCAAGCTTCCTATGATGACTGCCACAATTGGGAGTATCCAGTTTTCACTGGTTATCCGCGATAAAAGCAAAAAGACTGTCACTGCTGCCAAAATCAACCCAATACTATGCATTCCGAGCCACGCACCGCTCACACTATCAAAGATTAATCCCCCATACAGAGCCCAACGTCCTATTTTGGCAATTGGTTCGATGAGGGTACGCAGCACCACGAGGAGCAGCAATAAATTAAGCGATACGCCAAAAATATTCGCCAAAAATATTTTTTGGATACACATAATCACGATCAACAGCACAATAGTGCGCAATTCGTGCCATATAATTTCTTCTATTTTGTATCGTTGTTGATTATCCATACGTAATTCACCAATTCGGGATTTATATAGGGTTGCACATCAACTGCTTTGCTCCGACCATCAATATAGGCTGTTTTCACAATTCCCACGGGTATACCTGAAGGAATAGCCGCATTGGGGAGCGACGGACCATATAAACGCGTTAGTCCCGCAGTAACGACATTATCACCAGTAGCGATTTCTGCTTCACGCTCGATTTCGCTCATTTGCAACACGCCATTTGCCAAGATATTTCCATGCAAAATACCACGCACCAATTCGGTACCATGATATGCTTGCACACTAATAGCACTACTGTAATCATCAATCAAAGTGACATTTGCGCTATCAGAATTGACAACAGACACAACACCAATTAATGATGGCGGGCTACTTTGGTAGCGGGCAATCACTGCCATGCCGATCTTGATGCCGTTATTACTGCCCACCCCAATCAATGCAATCCGACGACCATCGGCAAGTGTTTTTACACTGACATCAGCACCGATTAATTGCCACGGGTTCGTTTTTTCGATGCGCAACTGTTCTCGAAAGCGAATATTTTCGATTTCATATTGGGGAATACGCAAAATCTGTGCTTTGAGGTCGCTGTTTTCTTTTCGCAACATGTCACGTTCTTTGGTGACACGCTGCAAGTCGTGTGATCCAGCAAAAAAATCTGCCACCTGACCATTTACACCATTCACTGCGGACACCAGCGGCGTAAGTTTATTGGTCAAATACGCTCGTACGGGTGACAACACTCCCTGGGTATCAAGCAAAAATGTCACTAGCGCTACAAATAGCAACGCGGCAACGATAAGCGCGTTCCGTCGATACCCTGCGCGCCCTAGAAAAGACGAACGGTCACGCATACATCGGCGCCCTCACACTCCACCAACGACATACGTCGTGATTGCTTAGTACTTTACCCGACGGGTTCGTTGAGTCGACATCAAGATATCGCGATAAATCGGGTTCTGGAATTCTTCCACCATTTTGCCCGCGCCACGTGCTACACACGACAATGGGCTTTCGGCGATATAGACAGGCATGCGTGACTCGGCAGCAATCCGCCGGTCGAGCCCGCGCAATAACGCTCCGCCTCCGGCCAAGACAATCCCATGCTCCATTATATCTGCGATCAATTCTGGAGGCGTTTCTTCGATAGCTGCACGGATGTCTGCCAATATTGTATTGATCGGTCCCGAGATCCCTTCGCGGAGTTCAACGCTAGAAATTTCGACAGATTTCGGCAACCCGGTCAACATATCGCGACCACGCAACACCACTTTAAGTTCTTCTTCAAGGGGATATGCGCTACCGGCAGCAACTTTGGCGCGTTCAGCCATCCGTTCACCGATGTGCAAGTTATATTCACGGCGCGCAAATTCGATGATAGCTTCGTCTATTTCGTCACCGGCAGTGCGGATGGAGTGATTAACGACAATTCCTCCCAACGAAATAACCGCAACTTCTGTGGTACCACCACCGATATCGATAATCATCGAGCCGATGGGCTCATCCACCGGCAATCCCGCACCAATAGCTGCCGCCATTGGTTCTTCAACCACATACGCTTCACGCGCATTGGCATTGAGGGCAGCATCACGGGCGGCGCGCATTTCTACTTGCGTGACGCCTGAAGGGACCCCGATGACCACGCGAGGACGTGGCGAAATCAACCCAAATGAGCGATCATGGGCTTTTTCGATGAAGTGTTTAATCATTTTTTCAACAACATCAAAATCAGCGATAACACCATCTTTGAGGGGACGGACGGCAATAATATTGGCGGGGGTTTTGCCAATCATTGCCTTGGCCTCAGCACCAACTGCAATTACTTGCTTAGTTCTGCTGTCAATCGCGACTACTGAGGGTTCGCTGATCACGATTCCTCGGCCACGCACATGCACCAACGTATTGGCAGTACCAAGGTCGATACCAAGATCTCGACCAAACGCACCAAATAATGAATTAAGTGGATTAGAAATTCGCACTGTTCGTTCCTCTATCGCATTGTACCGGCATATGTCGCTACAATGTTACTCGCAAATATACCCAACGAAATGTAAAAAGTACGATTATTGTTCTTCGAATACTGCTTTGACGCGAAACATTCCTTGTTGCACATCGGCACTGTTGACCAAGGCAGCATCGCGATGTAACGATGCACGATTAGCATCATCGCGCAAGGAATTCACCAAATCGGTGACTTGGGCAGTTGGTTCGACACCGGTAACATCCACAGCTTGAAGCGCACTCACATGTTCCAAAATGCGCGACAATTGAACTTGCATACCATCAATTTCATTATCTGTGAGACGTAATCGCGCTAAATCCGCAACGCGCACCACATCGGCCCGTGTTAATGCCATTTGTCTACCTCATCTACACTTCACACAAACACACCATATCGTCCGTGTCTTTGCATTGTACCCACAATGTGAGCCGTGAGTGTATGCATCACCTACCAGAAACTATGCATCTATTAATATAGTACCACACTCATCTGCGTATGAAACATTGCCGGACATCGTTACGAGTACCTATTTAATCAATTGTCGATTTTGGTGACGGTTGCAATGACTGTCCCGGTTGCAACTGGCACGGGTGTGAGGGTAATAACCGGTGTAGGCGCAACGGTGCCTGTTGCAACCGGTGTCGTAGCCACGATGACACTCGGCACGATTGTTGATGAAATACTAATTGTCACACTATTTCGTATAAGTTGGGCCACAGGAATGTTGCTCATCAATCGAATATCTGCGGGAATAGTCAATTGGACCTGACGCATCGTATTGCCGTCATCCCACGTTCCCACACTCACCTCTGCGCGAATTTTATTTACCGACCCACGTTGGATCGCCCCTGGACTCACAATCACTTCAATCATGATAATCGCAGGGCTCACGCGCAACACAAAATCCGCAGGGGCATCACGGATTTCAACGATTACCGGCACTTGCATCCGTAATCCTTGTTGGCTTTGTTCGACAATTAAACCTACTTCGACTTTTTTGGCGGTGATGTCTAACGGCAAAATCCCTTCTGGGAAATTAATTTCAACGGTATTTGATATGGATTTCGTCAAATTATTGATATCAATAGGGAAAGTCTGCACACTCGTTGTTTTTTCAAGAATTTGCGAACTCCCAGTTATCGATACTAATAATGGATTCACTCGTACTTCCCGTAGTCGAAATCCAGCTGCCACAAACCCTGTCACTTGCGGCAACACCACGACTTCTTTTGCACCAATTTTTTGTTTTATTTCAATCGACACATCAACTTTGTCCGGGGTAATAGTCAACCCACTCATCACTTTATCGGCACTATCAATCAAAAGCACTGGTAATGTGTTGATATAACTCGCCGTTACTGACCCGTTGAAGTCAACATTTACACGTGCTTCTTTAATGCGCTTCATCAGCGTTTGCGGACCAAAAACAGTTACGGTGCGTTGTGACAATGGAATTGTGGGTGCCATTACCTCTACACCAACCCCTGGATTATTCATTTGATGGTTGCTTATTACGACGGGAATCGTGATTTTTTTGAGGATATCAACACGTACGTCCAACGACTTTACCGAATATTTGAATGACATATAACCTATATCGTTCCGTGTTGATGAAACATTTAGGGGGATTTTTTGCAGCGCAACTGTGGCATTGGTCAAATCAACTACGACATGAATATCGCCATCCCGGAGCTGGCTTAATGTGTTTTTGGCTGCCCACACTTCAACTTGTGTCGTGCCCAGCGTCGGTTGAATCAGGCCATTTGCATCAACAATTACCGTATCAACGGGTAAATTTCGCACTTCGATTGGGATGTCGTATATTTTGTGATCTTCCGGGTTTTGCGTGACTGTGACAAATCCCCACAATGCAAACGCCGCCACAAACGACAAGGCAATCCGTACTCCCACCACAGATAAACGAATCATGCGATCACCTCACGACCCGTATCGATATCTATCCGTAATAATTCAACCAGGAGTACTACTACTCGTTCTTCGGTGAGTTGGCTAATCATTTGCCCATCATGAAATATTGAAACCACACCTGTTTCTTCGGAAACCACCACTGCTATTGCATCAGATTGCTCAGTAATCCCTCGGGCCGCTCGGTGACGTGTCCCGTACCGCCGGGCACCACCCATTTCTTCACTCAACGGCAGCACTACATTCCCGGCCAATATACGCTCGCCGCGAATCAAGACCGCCATATCATGGAGTGGTGCGTTGGGATGAAATATCGCCATCAGCAAGGGAACGCTCGTCCGTGCATCAATATGTACCCCGCGATCAGCATAATCTTGGAGCCCTACATTCCGCTCGAGGACAATCAACGCACCTATCTCTTGTTGAGACAACAACATGACACTACGCGCCACTGTTTTTATCATTTGCCGGCGGCCACTATCATCATGACGCCGCCGAAAATTCGAATACCATAACCGATTTGGTTGCCCCAATGATTCGAGTAAACGGCGTAATTCAGGCTGAAACACCACCGGAATCGCAACAACTAATGCCGGTTGTAACGCATGTACCACAATCCAACGAATCGTTTCAAAAGGAGATAATGCCAACACAAAGACGAGTACAACAATCACCAAAATTCCCTGGATTAATTGAACCGCGCGTGTCCCCCACATCATCTTCAAAATCCAATAAAACAACCCTGTCACCAGCGCAATGTCGATTAACGGCACCGGGCTCGCAAGTGGGTTTAAGCGCGCAAATAAATGGATTATTTGATTCAACCAATCAGATTCAGCAAACATGGCAGTTGTTTCCCACATCAAAATCAAAAATCAGGTTTCGTTTGAGTTTACTACAAATTGTAGCATAGTCTATAGTTACTGTATCCAAAGCGGTAATTCATCAGTCATGTATTCCCACCGCATGTAAAACAATCATAGCAAAGGAATGATATTCCTATCGGTTGCTAGCTCGACTATCCCGTCTTCGGCCAAGACAATTAAGGCATAACGTGAGGTGATTGTACACAGTAAATGACGCAATTGCTTATACATTATTTCGCAGAACGCCCGCTAGCGGGATTTGCGCATTATGGTCGACGAGGATGTGGGGATTTACGCCGTTGGGCAGGTGTCAAACGCCGATAGTCATCACCATCCATGATGATGAACTCTTCACAGATGGCGCGATCACTCATCCGTGAAAAAATCCGCGGTTCGATTTCTTCGGGGCGCCGATTACTGGTAATCACGGTCGGCATGCGCCCGTTATAGCGATGATTAATTATTTGGAATAGTTTTTCGCGGGCCCAAGGTGTCGTGTTTTCGGTGCCTAAATCATCCAAAATCAATACTGCCGCATCCCGTATCAATTCGAACCGTTGATCATACTGCACTTCACTCGATGGCCCAAAGGTCGAACGCAAGTGGTCGAGCAAATCGGGTACGACCGCAAACAACACTCGGTAGTTTTGTTTGAGCAGTTCATTCGCAATCGCACTTGCCAAGTGTGTTTTGCCGACACCATAATTCCCAAAAAAAACCAACCACCCATCCGGTTTTTTGGCAAAATCAACTGCCCGTAAGCATGCGCGCTTTACTCCACGCATATCGGTATCAAAGGTGTCAAATGATTTATCTTGGAAGGCGCTTAAATTACTCATTTCGAGCAAATCATTGGCTGTACGACGGGCACGATCATCCAACTTACATTTGCACGGGACAAGCATGCCAAAGCGCGGATGCCCAAACGGCACCGCTTCTTTGTAATAGCCGATTCCACCACATTCAGGGCAAAGGTTCGAGGTCACTTACATCACTCCCTCGACGAAACAAATCGCCATAGGCACCATCAGTATACCGCGTCACATCTATTTCAGTGCCCGGTGTAATCGGCGTGGGATCACTCCGGCCATCTTTGTTCCACCGTGCGAGAATTTTGGCAATATAGCGCCACGACCGCACATTTGCTAACACTGCTTCACGAATCGCATCTGGGACCCACGTAGCGGGGTATTGGGCTTCGGCACGCTGTAATTCCGCCAAAATCATCGGAGTCACTACCCCAATATGTTGCTCATACACCGCCACGACGGTGGGAAGGGGCAGTAACTCCGGTGGGGTGTAGGGGAGGACTTCGTTGCGCTGTGCCCATGCCAAATTAGTGGCAGTATGCACCAAATACCAATTTATCGCCCGCCCATGCAAATCAGGGCGCACCACATGCATAATCGTCCCTCGTTGGACTGCCAGACCCAAGCCTTCAGCCAATAAATCGCTCGGGCGGGCATGCACAGCTACCGCCTGTAAACTTTGCGACAAAATTTCATCTGCAACCAACGTATCCCAACTAACGCGCCGTGGTCGACTCGTTTGGCGTGTGACCATGGCGAACAGATGTAAGGTGACTTTGAGCTCGAGCATGTTGGTAATCTGTGGCAACGTGCGCATCACAAAATCTGCCGGGAGTGGAACAAGTTGATGCGCTGGAGAGTGATTATCGTCCATCGCTTAATATCCTTCGGGGGCGCGGTACGTTAAATCGGTAAATCGAGTCGTTGCCGGGTCAAAGCGCATATTAACCACACCGACTGGGCCATTTCGGTGTTTGGCAATATGGATTTCGGCAATCCCCTTTTTGTCACTGTCTTTGTTATATAACTCATCACGATAAATAAACATCACGATATCGGCGTCTTGCTCGATCGAACCCGATTCGCGCAGGTCGCTGAGCATCGGTACGTGGCTTTGCCGCCCTTCAACGGCGCGCGATAATTGCGATAAGGCAATCACCGGCACGTTGAGTTCACGAGCCAAGGCTTTGAGGCCTCGCGAGATTTCGCCTACCTCTTGGACGCGGTTTTCTTTGCCCCGCCCCGACATCAACTGCAAATAGTCGATGATAATCAAGCTCACGCCATGTTGCGATTGTAATCGCCGCGCTTTGCTGCGCAACTCCATAATACTAATCCCAGGGGTGTCTTCGATGTAAATCGGTGCCTGGGCCAACCGACCCATAGCATCAAAGACGATTTTGAGCTGATTATCTGGGACTTGCCCGAGTCGCAATCGATGGGTGTCAATTTGGGTTTCCATTGCAATCAAGCGTTGCACGAGTTGCTCGCGACCCATTTCAAGGCTAAATACCGCCACTGTATTAGAATAATACATGGCCACGTTGTAGGCCAGACTCATGGCAAACGAAGTTTTGCCAGTACCAGGACGAGCCGCCAAAATAATCAAGTCAGAACGTTGCAAACCACCGGTAATTTGATCAAAGTCACGGTAGCCTGTCTGCACGCCCATGACTTCGCCGCGATGTTCTTGGAGATAATTGAGTTGTTCATAGTAGGTATCAACAACGGATGAAATATGGACAAAATCTTGTGACGTCCGTTTTTGGGCAATATCAAAGAGCAAAGCTTCGGCTTTGTCAATCGTTTCGTCGATTTCGATTTGTTCGTTATACCCCAAGGCTGCGATTTGGGCACCGGTGTTAATTAAGCGCCGCAAAATTGCCGTCCGTTCGACGGTACGTGCATAAAACTCGACATGATACGAGGTGGGAACGCCTTCGACTAATTCACCAAGGTAGAGAATGCCCCCTACTTGGTCCAGTTGTCCACGCCGACGTAATTCTTCCGACACGGTGCGGGTATCTGGCGGCACACGATTGTTGAAGCAGGCCAACATCGCTTCGAAGATTTGGCTATGCCGCTCAAGATAAAAATATTCGGGCTTGAGCCACGCAGCGATCGCAGCGAGGGCATCACGATTGAGCAATATTGACCCCAACGTCGCGCGCTCGGCGTCAACATTATTTGGCAACGTTGGTTGTGTCATAGGGATTGCTCCTCGTACGGGGGGATATAGCGCAACATGCCATGCCTACAATAGGCATGGCATAGAGAAAAACGAAGCGCAGTAAATACAAAGACGACTAAGCGTCTTCGCCAGCTGCAGTAACAGTAATCTTTACGGTTGCTTCCACACCCGAAATGATGCGGTAGCTGACTTCAAAGGTACCGATACGCTTTATTGGCTCGTCCAGTACAATCCGGCGGCGGTCGATTTCGACGCCAACTGCGGCATGTAACTTCTCAGCAATGTCTGAAGTCGTCACTGAACCGAATAAGCGATTGTTTTCACCGACACGCTCCACGAAGTTCAACGACACGCCGCTGATGCGTTGTGCCAATTGTTCTGCTTCGCTGCGCATTACGGCTTCACGCTTCCGCTGGGCAGCGAAACGCTCTTCGGCTTGTTTGATGGCACCACGGGTTGCAATGACTGCAAAGCCTTGGGGCAATAAATAATTGCGTCCAAAACCACCTGAAACTTCTTTAATTTCGCCTGCTACACCAACATTATCAACGGTCTTGGTAAGCAATACCTTCATCTTCGTCGCCACAATTGGCTCCTTATCCCGCTCACGTAACACTCTATAGCGCTACGTCACAGACAACAACATATGCCTGACACAACGTGCTTCACCCATAGTACCACAGCGAATGATGAGGGTCAAACCGAATTTCCACCCAATTTCCAATTGTCATCCCAAAAAATCTATTCCCCTTTGGTTCTTTGATGCGGAAGCAGCATTGTATCTCGGCTATGGCTAATGATTGTACGCAAACCGATCCATTCCAACTGTATTGCACACATCGATGAAAATCGTTGGATAATACCTACATGCTCCACAAAGACACCATTCATTGGTTACAAATCGTCACGGCATTGCCGCCACGCATCAGTGAAATCCTCATCCAACTCCACACCATCGCCACGAGCCGTGGGGCGACGCTTTACATTGTCGGCGGAGCGGCTCGAAGTTTGTTTAATCATGACCTGATTACGGATCTTGATCTAGCCATTGCTAATGCACAACCCGATACTATCACCGCAATGGCAACAGTGCTCAACGCCACAATCACCCACCATGACCAATTTGCCACCGCTACGATTATTCTCCCGAGCACATCTGCCGAATCCCTTGGAATCGCCGGGATTGATATTGTCCCGACCCGCACCGAAACGTATGCCCAGCCCGGTGCATTGCCTCACGTTGCGCCATCTGACATCAGGAGTGACCTTGCCCGGCGTGACATCAGTGTCAACGCCATTGCAATTGGATTACAACCCGACAACGAATGCCCCATCTATGACCCATTCGATGGCCGTGGTGATTTAGCACGTGGTGTCGCTCGTATTCTCCACTCCAACAGTTTCTTTGATGACCCAACCCGCATCATTCGGGTAGCACGCATCGCTACACGCCTCGGATTACGCGTTGACACTGCGACCCGTCACGCGATTCGCATCGCCTGCACTCATGCAGTAATCACCCGTGTATCTCACCATCGCTGGCTTCAAGAATTACGCAAAACAATGCAAGAAAATGACCCTGCCTCGGCGCTTGCATTACTGCAACGGTGGGGGCTATTACGCGCTATTCATCCAAGTTTGTGCTATCGCAAACGCTATGCCCAAAGCCTGGCGCAAATACCAGCAGCCGTTCGACTGATCGTGCTTTTTTGGGATGCACCGTTACACCACATGCAAGATTTCATCCAACAATGGCACGAATTGCCAAATACTTTTCGCCAGATTCCCCTTTTGCGCCGACAGTTGCGCCAAATTAACCATCTCGACCAAGCCCCCGCAAGTGCAATTGCTCGTCTATTGCAGCATTTCGATGATGCAATACTCACGGCAATTGCCTGTGTTTGTGCGCCATTGGCTGAAATAGTAGTGCGATGGCATGCTGCCCGTCGTAATGCCCCGAAGATTCTCGTGAATGGCACTGATCTGCTCGCGCTCGGCATCCCAGCGGGGCCACGCATTGGGGAGCTGCTAGACAGACTCTCAATGGCATTACTTGATCAAACCATCACACCGAGCGACCGTGCAGGACAATTAGCGTGGATTCTCCATAAATTTACTTCTCATTCACACTGATTTACGGTATAATAAAATGCTATACTCAAATAATTACTTTACGTTACACGTGGGGAGAGACAAGACGCATGGATGGCAAACAGATAACCTTTGGCACAACGGGCTTCGACGAGTTGCTCGAAGCGCTCCGTGAAGCTGGTGAGCCCCAAGATATTGCGTGGCTCGCAGAACGGTATATTGAAATTTTGCGGACACTGGCCCAAACGGAGGAACAAGAATGACCACCCTTCCCACGTTTGCTGGGACGCCATCAGAGCGCACCCTCGCTGAGCAAATCCACGAAGTGATGCGCATGCAAGGGCGGTTTTTTGCCAGCGACGCCCCGATTCAACAACGGGTAAGCCATTTAGTGGCTTTTTTTGCACCGCGTCGTGGTGCTGATGAAGCGAGTACCAATGCCGAAATCAATGCTGCCATCGCCGCCAACCCCGAGATTTTCGTACAAACTAACGACGGCGACGATATCATCATTACGACCGGCCGTGCCGGTATCTACCATGCCCGGGCTATCGACAGTAAGCATAGTTTACAAGCGCGTTTGTACGAACCCGAGCATCCCCTGCCTTTGGATGATTTGAGTGTCGTCATGACCACCACGCGCCCA
>CALQBW020000012.1 GCA_943328915.2 Singulisphaera sp. GP187
TCAACCAAAATTACTTGGAAGCCTTGTGGAGGTTGGCAACAACCAATGGTGCGGTGTGGTGCCAGAAGGCGCCATTCGTACCACCGGCCACATTGTCAGTTGTGGGCCAGTTGGTCCAGTAGGTCTGGTTGTAAGGAATGCGGTGGAGCCACTGAATGACCGGAATATCGATTTGGTCTTTCCAGTAGATTTCCATGGCCTGGGTGGCCAATTCGGTGAACTTCGGATCGCTTGCATTCAACGGAGCCATTGCTTCGACAATCTTGTCGTAGGCTGGGTTTTTGTAGCGTGAGAAGCGGTTACCACCGGCGGTTGAACCGATAGCAGCGCTGTAGCGACCTTGGTAAAGTTGCAATGCGGCTTCGGGATCACCTAAGCTAGCACCGTGACCGAACATGTAAAGACCTTCTTTACCGTCGGCCATGTTCTGATAGGCATCGGCACCGAAGTTGACGTCAGCATCGAAACCAGCGGTCTTCAACATTTCAACCAACACCGGAACGATGTCGCTGTGAATGCCTTCGAAACCGTTGATTACGCAGTTGACGGTCTTGCCGCCTTTTTCCCACAAGCCATCAGCGTTCTTGGCAAAGCCAGCGCCGGTCATCAACTTGTCACTCTCGGTGAGGTCAAATTTACCGGGTTGTAACTTCTCAACCAACGCCTTCATGCCTGCAGTATCAGCAAACTTCTGCAAACCGGGGTACATTGGGAAGGGGTAAATCGTGGCAACTTTGGCACCTTCGTACACGACTTCATTGATTTGGTCGCGGTCGATGGCCAAGCTCATGGCACGACGTACATTGGGGTCGTTGTATGGCGCAATTTGGGTATTCATCCACAAGCTGTTTGGCCACCAGTCAAGGTACCCGTACGGCGGGGTATTGCCGGTGTGGGTCGTGACCTTGGGGTTCTGCTTGAGAATGTTACCAATGACCGATGAACGCATGTCCAATGTGGCATCATACTCGTTGTTGACAACTTTTTGTGCAATCACGTCCATGTTTTGGCCAACGGTACCACCGATGTTCGTAATCACGATACGCTTGACTTCTGGCATTGGCGATTTACCAGCGGCTACAGCCCACCAATCGGTGCGCACGTCCATGATTTTTTGGTTCTCGTCCCACAATACGACGTTATAACCGCCGGAGTGTGGCATGTCGAGACCGCCAGCAAACTCGTTGACGTCTTTTTGGGCGCTCAACACGTGCGCTGGCACAATGTCGATACCCGTATCGAACTTGGTCATCAATACTTCGAAGGCGAAGCGGGGAGCGGGGATTTTGAAGGTCACAACAACCGTCAAATCATCCACAGCCTTGACTTCCTTGACGTACTGATCGAAATTGGCATGGTAACCCAACTTTTCGTTCTTCAATTGGCCTTCGAACGTAAAGACAACGTCTTTTGACGTCAAAGCTACGCCGTCGCTCCACTTGGCATCCTTGTTGAGCTTGATGGTCAACTCGGTGAAGTCGGGCTTGGTGTAGTCCATGCTGTCGGCCAACCACATCACTGGCTTGTCGGCATAGATGGCGTAGTAAGCCAATGGCTCCCACAACATCGCATTACCAGCCTGGTGTGTGTAACCGACTGATGCCCAAGGATTGGTTACGCCAGGATTGCTGGTGCTCCAAGCCAAGTTCAACGTCTCTTCGCGGGCTACTGCAGCCAAACCAGCGGGAGCTGGGACTGCGGTGGCGGCAGGGGCTTCTGGGGCAGCAGTGGCTTCCGGTGCAGCCGGAGCTTCGGTTGCTGCTGGGGCTTCAGGTGCAGCCGTTGGCTCTGCGGCCGGTGCTGCGGCACCACCACAAGCAACGACCATAAAGGCCATTACCAGCAGTGCAGCCAGGGTTTTGAAGCGAAACTTCATAGTTGTCTCCTTCGACATTAAATCTATGCCATATCGGCACGTATCCCCAATTTTCATTACTTCACCACCACCTTGGTATTCCCTATGACAAAAATGCCACTGCGATTACCACATATGCTGTTGAACAAACGAAACTGAGAATCTCATGAGATACTGACAGATTTATTGTATCTCTCATCATATATGTTGTCAATTGAATTTTGTGTGAATCTATTGCATTTATCAACTCATTTCCCTATCGCTTATTCTTACTTTCATCACTAACACATTAAATGAGTTAAATCATTCGCTATTTTCAAAGAAAAACACCCCAGCAGACATATTCAAATATAAATGACTCATTCGCCTTTGGTATGCAAAAAAAATGCATGGCGCCGACCAGCACCATGCAATCTCAAATCGATGCATCGCCGAGAATATTTACTGAACAGCACATATACTCAGAACGCTAGCGGGCGCCGCACCATATTGCGCTCCAAATAAACCTGGGCCGCCTCACGCACAAATGCCCCACATATCGGCGCAACGTATACATCCTCCAGCCGTGTGGCCAAAGCAATCAATTCAGCATACGACGACCGCCCTGGACGCAATTGCTGATACATGTCGATGATTTCGGCCCGCGGCACTACAGTGAGCTCTGCAGCCCGCGCCAAGTTTTGCGCCAATTGGGCATAACCCGCCTGACGGGCGATCTCGGCTTGGGCTTGCAATGCCGCTTTGTCAATCTGTAAGTCTTCGAGGGTAATCTCGCCGGCGACCGTCGCCGCAACGGTCACCTCATCCAAGGCTCGCCCACTCGCCGCATGCAAATCAGCGTGAGGATCACTATATAACGGATAGGTTGGCATCTCTATACCTCCGGTTCCCAATCGAAGCGCAATGCTTCGGGGGGTAATTGACGAATCTCTTCGGTTTCTTTGCGGTGCAACAAGGCCGTTTTGACAATCAAGCGCAAGCGTGCCCAATTATCGACGGTCACCGGCACCGGCGTGGTGATTTTTTTGGCGGCATAACGGGCGGCGTTACGCCCCATGGCCCGATAGGTGTCGACGGTCATACTCGGCGACTGCGAAAAGAGCTCGAGGTTGTTGAGTCGCGCTAAATCGACGCGGTGAATAATCGACGTGCCCCGCGATTGGATACCAATCGCAATCCCCGAACCACTCAATTGCGCACCCACATGGCCGATTTCGGCGCAATCAGACGAATGCCAGATACGCACAATCCGCCCAATCAAGCCCTCTTCGGCAATCCCCGTCAACACCGCTTTGAGGACTTCTTCGTGAGGGATCCCGCCTATGGTCCGGGTAATTATCCGCCCAAATGCTGGCCCAATCGCCACCACCACCTCGGTATGCCCACCCCGCTTGGCGTCACCATACCGGTCGAGTCCGTCGATAGGCAAGCCCAAGCGGTCGGCAATAAAGTCGCGGGGGGATTTGGCTTGGCGAATGTTGGCGATTTCGTCCCAGCGAGCCCCTTCCACTCGGTAACCCGTCCCTGGGCCGTTGTAGTCGTTGGGGTCATTGATGGCGCTTTTGACGACAAAGTCACGGTCAAAAATAGCCGCGGGCTGTAGGTAGTCACCGGCAATCCGTTGCCGCCCCATGGTGAGCAGGTTTTCGGCAGTCTGGGCAAACCCGCGCCGCGCCAAGGCTGCCACCACATCCATCACACTGCGGTCGCCCGCCAAAAAGTCATCGGCAGCAGCCAAGTCAGGAACAATATCGCGCACAGGCATGTCGTCACTCGAATGCGCTACCACCGCTGCTTCGACTTCGATATCACTTATTATGGGGAAGCCCAATTCGGCATAGACTGCTTGGATAGCCTGCGCCCCGGCGCGACGAATGTCGGCAGCTTCAGCTTCGCTGATCGAGCGCGTACCACCATCGATTTGCATATCGCGTTGCAATACGGCGTAATCGTCTAAATCATCCGCATCGAAATTACCACCGCCAAACATATTGTCACGGCGAGGGACAGCGCTATACCCAGAAAAAATAAAATCAGTGCCGGGAATAAATTGCAACATCAATTTGGCCGATTTGCGGATGGCCGAATGCGATGCGAGGGCATCGTTGCCCGAGGCAACTTCCAGCCCTAACAACGACGCCATCAGATTTTCGGCCAATACGGCCCGCACACCGCCCGGCAATGATTCGGGCAAGGCAATACACGATATCGAGCCGTTTTGCACCCCTTGGCTGCCAGCGCCGCGGGTCACACACAAACAGCGTGCCTCGAGGTAGAGCATCGAGCGTTGTTCGGCGCTGCCCATCAATGCTTCTGAGCCGGTGCCCGACGTAAACCGCACTTTGACGCCCCGCGATGCATACGCCGATGCCAGGAAGCCTTTGGACCACGGCGAATCATCGCCATCGATAAAGGCTTGTTCGGTGCCGTAGACCGACAATGTCTCGGCGTAGGTGGTTAGTCCCTTCATCGCCAAGCGCAACCCCAAGGCTTCTTCGACGGCACATTGGGTCATCACGCCGCCACGCCCCGTCTGGGCCCCTACCAAAATCGCGAGGGCATTAAACGGCGCTGCCCGCGCCACGCCGACTGTCGTCTCGATTTCCGAAAACCCGCGCAAGGCGGCTTCGGCGGCATCTGCCGCCAACAGCGCCGGGTTTTCGCGGCGGTTGGTGACGTGGGCTTGATTGGCGGGGACGCGCCGCACGCGCATTTTTGACAAACCGTTCATCATCTCGAGCACATTCATATGGCGCATGATGTCGACTAATTTAGCCGGCGTACACCCGGTTGCGAGGCGCAACAAGGTATTGCGGGGAATGTTGATATCGGCAAGCATATGCGCAAATTGCAACGATTCAAGCGCCATCGCCTCAGGGGCCACGGTTAAATCAATACCGTGGTGGGCGATAAAAGTATCGAGCGTATCGAAATCTGCTTCTTGCCGGCCATCCAGCTCGACCACCCGCCCGGCCACGATACGCAATGACGGTTGCGGGTCATATGGGCTATCGGCAACCGTTAATCCAGCTTCTGGCCACGGCTCGACAAAAGTTTCTTTGTTGATATCGCGCTCATCCAAGGCACGGAAACGTAGCAGATTCGTCATGGCGGCCTGTTCCTTATGGGCAGTTTTGGTTCTACCTTACTATACACAAAAAACCACGGGAAGGTGTAAAACACCTTCCCGTGGTAACACCAAACGACTTAGTTCGGGCAGCCTAACGCACCCGAAATAACTGCTACGTTGGTGCGACCATCGACGGTTTTGAGGAACACATAGAACCCCACGCCGATTTTGGATTGATAGGCAATAATCGTGTCCGCATCGGTCATCCCCAAATAAGTGGTACCGATTTTTTTCAAGTCTGCACTGACGGGTACTTCGGCAAAGTCGGCTTTTGTCTTCAAGAAGTCGGTGTAAATTGGAGTGACTTCTTCGATTGATTGTTCGGTAGAAAACTCAATCATACCGGTTTTTGGAACCACATTCATCCCCTTGTATTTGGTCTGAATGTCGGTGGTAATCACACATCCCTGTACATCGGTAAATGACGTGGGGCAACTAAACGTATCAGGCGTATCAATTGTTACCGTCGTCACACAACTACTCGTCGTACACGATGCCAAAACCACCATTGCCAACAATGCCAACATCAACACTTTGAACCGTTGCATACACAACCTCCGCTCTATCTTGCTGTTTGTAAAATGCTACCTTTATCAAAATACACTATATCTTTATTTTGTCAATATTACTTTGGAAATACAACTTTTTTTATCACCATCCAACAAAGTATTTAATGTACATAAAGCAAAATTTTTTATTTATTATGGTAAATAATTTTAATTATTTTAATATAATATACATATCACGGTAATATAATTTTAAAAAAAATAATACCACTATTTATAATTCACATTCCATTACCGCACGTACAGCACTTATGGGTTATTTTTGTTACAATCGGGGTATACCGGCATCCAATGGAGGGTGTAATAGATGGTAGCGCGCCACCGCATCGCAGTCCAAGTCGGCATGCATGACCCGTATTGGGTACACGTCCGCGAAGCGGTGATTCGGCATGCCGTACAACGCAACGTCGAAGTCGTCCAACTGGGGACGCCGTCACGAAATATTACGAATCTCGAGTTGTTGTCCCACGAAATTGATGAGTATTTCGAAGAATTACTGGTGCAAGATGTCCATGGATTGATCTGTAATACCGTTGCAGAGCCCTTGTTGCGCCGGATTGTGACACATGGCATCCCGATTATTGATGCCTCCGAGAGTTTTTTGCGCTATCCATTATTTACGTCACGGCGTGGATTATACGATGCCGCCCACACGGTCGGGCGGTGGATTGCAGAACGACTGCAACCCAATGCGCGGGTGTTAATCGTTGGTGGCTACGACGATATGGGGTTGTCACGCCTAATGGGAATGCGTGATGCATTTGCGACCGTACCAACAATCCAGTTAATTCATATCCCCTGTGAATGGCTGTATCACGATGGAGTGGCAGCCACCGAAACCTGGGTGAATAGCGATGTGACACCGATTGATGCCGTATTTGGCTTGTCGGATTCACTTGCAATTGCCGGGCGGGACGTACTTGCCCGCCACAATCGCCTGCCACCCCACACCTTGATTACCGGGATCAACGGCGACCCCATGATGATGGCCGAGATCAATCACGGCCAGATGCATATGACCGTCGAGACGGTGATTGACTCATTTGCTGCCCAAATGATTGATTTGGCGATTTACGGTATCCAAACTAAACAACTGCCTGCCACTTATGACCCACCACGCCGCGTTATTGAGCGGCACAATGTGGCCCAAATCGCCGTCGAAAAATTAGTTTCTTTTGCCGATTTAACCAATCAACTCGTCGGCGTGAATCGCCAAAGTGAACAACGCCGATTACGCCAAATCGAAACCAGCATTGCCATCACCCAACGTGTAGGGGCAATCCTCGATCACACCCAACTCATCAGCGAAATCAGTAACTTGATACGCATTAATTATGGCTATGACCGTGTGTTGTTGTGGCGATTTGATGAGCTTGGTCAACTGCATACCGATGCTGTACCTGCACCACCACTTGCAGGAACTGCGCTCGGTGCAGCCCTCCAAGACCAACGACCTATTTTCATCCCCGACACATCGTTTAGTACCCGCTACGTGAGCGATGTGTTCCAGCGCGACACCCGTACGCGCGTGATTATCCCGATTCGTTTCAACAATACGATTACCGGCCTCCTCGATGTGCAAAGTACAACCCTCGTACCTCACACGCATGACGAAATCGACGGGTTGCAATTGGTGGCCGACCAAATCGGGATTGCCTTGCGCAATATCGACTTATATCAAGCCGCCAAAACCGCCCAATATGCGGCTGAGCAGGCTGACCGCCTCAAAACCCGCTTGTTGGCAAATGTGAGCCATGAATTGCGCACCCCTCTGCACATCATCCTTGGTTATAGTCAATTACTTCTCACCGACCCGACACCCCATGGTGTCGCCCTCCACGATAGTGTGCGCGCTGACATTGTGACCATCCAGCGCAGTGCGGAGCATTTGATTTTGTTGATTAATGACTTGCTCGATTTGTCACGGGCCGAAATCGACGAGCTGGTGTTGTTTGCCGAGACCATTTCTCCGCATGCTCTGATTACCCAGATTTTTGGCGAATTGCGTACCACATTCCACCATCCGCTGGTGACGTGGGATTTGCAGATCCCAGATGAATTACCGATGGTGTATGTAGACCCGGTACGGGTACGCCAAATTATCACCAATTTGTTGAGTAATGCGGCCAAGTTCACCGATCAGGGAACAATCACCCTCGGTGTTTGCGTCAGTCCACCTTATTTGCATATTTGGGTCAAGGATACGGGGAATGGCATTGATCTCGCACATCAAGCGCGCATTTTTGAACCATTTGTCACCATTGATCAGCAGTACCAATCACCTAATGGGGTAGGCTTAGGGCTTGCAATTACGCGACGGTTGGTGGCACTCCATCAAGGATTATTGAATGTTGAAAGTCAATTCGGCGTAGGAAGTACCTTCAACGCCTACTTCCCTTTACGGGGGCTGGATGCCACTACACTTCCGCCGCAACCTTCAACTTTACCGGCGGTGCTGATAACCCTGAGCGAAACGGACCAAATCCAACCAGCACTGCAACAGGTCGCCCAAAGAAATCAACTCACTATCAAATGCGCACAAACAATCACCCAATTAGAGGAATTGATCCGTCACTATCACCCAGTGGCCATCAGCTGGGATAGTAGCAATTCGTTTGATGAAGCAGCGCCCCTCATCGAGTATATCCAAACACATGCGTTGCTTGGACGGATACCGTTTCTGGTCTACAACAATACAAATACCTTTGGGACTACCCCTATTTTGCAAAAACCAATGAGCAATGATTCATTCATGGCGTCCATTCGCCTGTTGGTAACACAACACCATGCGGAAGAAACGCGATTTTTGATTGTCGATGATCACCCCCAAATGGATGTATTGTACCGAAGCATCATTACGCGAACCTTTACCAATGCAACATTTACTTCCTGTCATGACGGTATCCAGGCGCGCGAAATGTTACTCAACAGTGCCATTCCACATGCAATTATTTTGGATTTGGTGATGCCCGAAGGTGATGGGTTTGAATTGCTGGCTTGGATTCGCAATAACGAACAATTCCAGTCAGTGCCGGTGATTATTATTAGTGGCAGGATACTTACCCGCAACGAGATTCAGCAGCTTAATTACCCAAATACGGTCATGCGTCCCAAACTGGGTGGCACTATCGATACTATTGATCAATTATTGCTGGGGATTGCGCGCGGGATTACGGTGAACCCGCCACACCTGAGTAGTGTGGCCCGCATTGCCATGACCTACATCCAGCAACACTATACCCAGCGGGTGAGTCGTGAGCAGATTGCAAGTGTGGTGGGCGTCAGCGAAAGCTACCTCACCCAAGTTTTCCAGCTTGAATTAGGGGTAACGCCATGGGTATATCTCACACGGTATCGGATCGCTATTGCCTGCCAATTATTGCGTGATCGATCCGATGCCATCACCGATGTTGCCATTGCGGTCGGATTTGATGATCCCGGCTACTTTAGCAAAGTCTTCCGTCACGAAATTGGTCAATCACCGCGTGAATACCGGAACAATAAAAATGAAGCAACTCCATTTCGAGGATGACATTGACGCTAAAGATACCGCCTGACAATTGCGTGGTGCGCAATCATGTTTTCCACGAGCCCGAAATCGTTGTTTCCAACAGCTTTATAAAAAATAGCAGATTTTTCACTTTTTTTCCCACTATTTTGTCGTTTTATCCAAGCCAATCAAAGGAACACGATGTAATGTAACTATTAAGGAAAGCAAGGTTCGGAAAGTGGGAGTGGATGCAATGGCGGCGGAGCCGAGCGCGGTACTTATTATCGAACACGACCCTTTGATTGAGTCACTGTATAACCGAACACTCCAACCAGAATATACCGTATTGACGGCACACACTATTGCCCAGTGTAAGACATTTTGTAATCGTTCAGATTTACGCGTCGTGATAATTGAACCCCATCGCCCTGACGGATTAGGTCCAGAATTATTAACGTTGGTGCAACAACAGTTCCACGATCGAAACATACCGGTTATTGTCTGTAGTGTCCTGAACTCCCAACGAACTACCCAAGATGCGGGTATATTTCGCTACTTAGTAAAACCAATTTCTCCAGATGTATTACGGCAACTCATTCTCCAGATATAATAAAATTACGTAACGTGTGATCAGAAGGTCACTGTTTTTGCAGCGAGGGAACGTCACGATGACTACACACCGCCAACCACGATTGGCAGCACGGCGTGAGGCCTTGTACGCATGGGCGTTTGTGGCACCGAGTTTAATTGGGTTTCTTGTATTTTTTGCGGTGCCATCGATCCGTGGGTTGTTGATGAGTTTTACCGACTGGGATTTGTTACGTCCGGCCAAATTTGTTGGGGTTGCCAATTATGTCCGTCTCCTCGGCGATGCTGATTTTCGTCATGCATTAAAAGTCACGGCATACTATGTTATTCTCAATATTCCCATCCAAACAATGTTGGCATTGGGGATGGCGGTGATGATGGACAAATTTTCGAAGTCGACGATTATTCGTGGGATCTTGGTGTTGCCGTGGTTGTTACCAAATATCGTCGTGGCACTGATTTGGTTATGGTTACTCGACCCCACCATGGGATTCCTCAATCAAATCATCATGGGGCTGGGTTTTCAGCGTCAGCCTTTTTTGGGGTCGATCGATCAAGCAATGCCGACAATTGCCGCCATCAATATTTGGCGGCACGCAGGCTATACGGCGATTTTGATTTATGCCGGGTTGCAAACCATTCCCAAGGAACTCTACGAGGCGGCAGCGATTGATGGTGCCAATGAGCGGCAGAAGTTTTTGGGGATAACGATACCATTGCTTCGCCCAGTACTCGTATTTGTGTTGGTCACTACAATTATTGGTTCGTTTCAGATTTTTGACACGATTGCGATTACCACCAAGGGTGGACCGGTCGATGCGACGCGGGTGGTCTATTGGTACATCTATGAATATGCATTTGTCCGCTTCAAGATGGGCTATGCCACGACAATTTCGGTGGCACTATTCGCCATCCTGATTACGATTACCTTCATCCAGATGCGCTACTTCAACGCCAATTCGTCGGATTTAGATTAGTAGAGGCAACTGAGGAGTACGATTATGAGCCGCGCGCAATCAGGCACAGCCCCCACAATCCAAATTTCGAGCATCTTGGCATGGGTTGCCTTTGGTTTGGTCATGGTGGTGACGTTATTCCCTGTGTATTGGGTACTACGCACTTCCCTATCTGATCACAAAGAAATCTATGTCCAAACGGCAGTAATTTGGCCGGTCGGATTAACCCTCGACAACTTCAAGCGGGTACTTGGGATGTTTACGGCAGAGCAATCTGTGGCCATGGGTGGCACCGTAACAGGAATTAATTTTTGGTTGTATCTGCGGAATTCCTTTGTTGTTTCGACCTTTTTGGTGGCCGGCCAGACTTTTTTTAGTGCGATGGCAGCCTATGCATTTGCTCGCTTACGCTTCACCGGTCGCGATCAACTCTTTTTCTTTTATTTGACTGCCATGATGATTCCCGGAGTCGTGACGTTGATTCCCAACTTCATATTGATTCGTGATCTTAAATGGTTAGATACGTTTCAAGGGATTATGGCGCCAGGGTTTTTGATGACGCCATTCACCGTGTTCTTTTTGCGACAATTCTTCCTAGGTATCAATCACGAACTCGAGGAAGCGGCGACAATTGATGGCGCCAACATCCCGACGATATTTTTGCGCGTGGCCTTGCCATTGAGCATTCCCGCCTTGAGTACACTAGCGATTTTGCAGTTCATTGCCACCTGGAACGACTATCTCTGGCCGTTTTTGGTTGGCAAAAAAGAAGCAGTGCGCGTCCTGACGGTCGCATTAGCAATCTTCCAGTCACAGACTCCCCAAGGAGCACCAGACTGGGGTGGCTTGATGGCCGGGACGGCACTGAGTCTTATCCCCACACTGGTTATTTTCTTAGTCTTTGGACGCCGGGCGGTCAATGCGATTCAGTTTACCGGCTTCCGCTGATTCATTTGGCATCAACGGTGCATTCGCACCGAGTTGCATACAGGTTGTTTTCGTTTTAGGAGGACTCATGCGTTCACGTATCAACGCGTTGGCATTCGCACTCATGGTGATCACCAGCATGCTCTTGGTAGCATGTGGTGCCAAAGCACCTGCAGCCGAGCCGACCACGGCACCAGATGCCGCCGCCGCCCCTGCTGCCACCGCAGCTCCTTCGACCGAAGCTGTCACCATCCGTTACGGTTTGTGGGACGGCAATCAACAGCCGGCCTACGAAGCTTGTGCAGCTGCCTTCACCAAGACCAACCCAAACATCACTGTGAAGGTTGAGCAAGCAGGTTGGGGCGACTACTGGAACGGCGTGCAGACCGGAATGGTCAGCGACACCGCACCCGACGTCTTTACCAATCACTTGGCCAAGTATCCTGAGTTTGCTTCCAAGCAACAATTGGTCGACCTCAAGCCATTCATCGACCGTGATGGCGTCGACACCAAGCAATACTTGGCTGGTTTGGCCGATCTTTGGGGCCGCGATGGCAAGACCTATGGTTTGCCCAAGGACTGGGACACCATTGCCGTTGTGTACAACCAAGATATGCTCGACAAAGCCGGCGTTACCGTTGACGAACTCAACAACGCCGAGTGGAATGCCAAGGATGGCGGTTCGTTCAGTCAAATCATCAAGAAGTTGACCGTCGATGCCAACGGCAAGAACGCCCTTGACAAAGACTTCGACAAGACCAAAGTCGTGCAATACGGCTTTATTCCTGGCGGTGGTGGTGGTGCATATGGTCAGACCCAATGGAGCCATTGGGCCGTTTCGAACGGCTTCAAGTTCAACGACGGTCTCTATGCCACCAAGTACTACTATGACGATCCCAAGTTGGCCGAAACCATTCAATGGTATGCCAACTTGAATCTCGTTGATGGCGTAGCCCCCGCATTGGCCGACATCAAGAGCCTCGGCGCCAACGCCCTCTTCACCGGCGGTAAGGGTGCGTTGACCACCGATGGTTCATGGATGATTGGTGCATACACCAAGGACACCAAGTTCAAAGTCGGCTTCGCTCGTTTGCCAAAGGGCCCAGAAGGTCGCAAGTCGATGTTCAACGGTCTCGCCGACTCAATCTGGGTTGGTAGCAAGCACCAAGAAGAATCCTGGCAGTGGTTGAAGTTCGCCTCATCACCAGCCTGTGAAAACATCGTTGGTAGCTATGGCGTCGTATTCCCAGCCGTTCAATCAGGCGTAGATGCCGCTTTGGCAGCCTACAAAGCCAAGGGTCTCGACGTCTCAGCCTACACGGCTCAGGCCACCGAAGCCAATGGTACCTTCTTGTTCCCCGTAACTGACCATGCGTCAGAAATCGGACCAATCATGGATGCAATGATGGACAGCATTATGCTTGGCCAAAAGACTGCCGCCGATGGTCTCAAAGAAGGCAACGACCAAGTCAACGCCCTCTTCAAGTAACTTCGGGTTACACCGACGCTTGGTGGCTGGGGCAACCCATCCACCAAGCGTTTTTTATTTCCGTGAAGAATATACCCAAACTCAGTTTTGACAATGTACTTCCTACAGTGCTACACCGGTGTACCCACTGGAAAATGATATCGAGAGAACCGCGATACCTTTTTTACGATGAACCTCTCGTTGCCTAGTTTCTATCATCTCACTTGGTCAGAAAGGAATCGACAATTCATGGCTATTATTACCTTTATTGGCGCTGGGAGTACTGTTTTTGCAAAAAACTTGCTGGGCGACATTTTGTCGTTCCCTGAGCTCTCCGATGCGACCATTCGCTTGTTTGATATCGACACCGAACGACTCAAGACATCGGAAGTCGTTGCGCACAAAGTGGCCGAAGCCTTGGGCGCAAAACCAACTATCGTTGCCACCACCGATCGCAAAAAAGCCCTCGATGGTGCCGATTATGCTATCGCCATGTTCCAAGTAGGGGGCTACAAACCGTCGACAGTCATCGACTTTGACATCCCCAAACGCTACGGCTTGCGCCAAACCATCGCCGACACTCTCGGCATCGGCGGGATTATGCGCGGCTTGCGCACTATCCCCGTGATGCTCGAAATGTGCCGCGATATGGAACAAGTCGCCGGAGATATTACGTTCCTCAATTACGTCAACCCGATGGCGATGAACTGCTGGGCTATGTCACGCGCCACCCCCATCACCACCGTCGGCTTGTGCCACTCGGTACAAGGTACTGCCGAACAATTGGCCGATGACATCGGCGTGCCCATCGATGAAATCAACTATGTCAGCGCCGGGATCAACCACATGGCCTTTTATCTCAAATTCGAAAAAGATGGTCAGAGCCTCTACCCCGCCATCCAAAAAGTCTACAACGAAAAACGTGTTCCCGATTGGAACCGCGTACGCTACGAAATTTTCAACCGCTTCGGCTACTTTGTTACCGAATCAAGCGAACATTTCGCCGAATATACTCCGTGGTTCATCAAGCGCGACCGCCCCGAACTCATCGAAGACTTCAACATCCCAATCGATGAATACATTCGCCGTTGCGAAAACCAAATCGCCGGCTGGCATCAGCTCCGCAGCGATTTGCTCACCTCCAACGCCCCCATCGAAGTGCGCCGGAGCCACGAATATGGCTCACTCATCATCCATAGCATGGAAACAGGCCAGCCCCGTGTGGTCTATGGCAACGTGCCCAACAAAGGCCTCATCGACAACTTGCCCGCAGGTTGCTGTGTAGAAGTCCCCGTATTGGTCGACAAAAGCGGCTTGCAACCGACCAAAATCGGCGCATTACCACCTCACTTGGCGGCAATGATGCAAACAAATATTAACGTGCAGTCAATGACAGTTGAAGCCGCATTGACCGGCAAGCGCGAACATGTCTACCACGCAGCCGCCTTTGACCCACACACCGCCGCCGAGCTTTCGCTCGACCAGATTTGGAATTTGTGCGACGATTTGATTGCCGCCCACGGCGATATGATGCCCACGTTGAAGTAGAACGCAGCCTGCTACGACTCCGTGATCGTAGGTGCGAGGCATGTCCTCGCACCTGCGATCAATTTAATGCGGCGTTGCATTGCGACGTGCCAACCAAATGCAGACCATGACGGCTCCTGACGCAAGCAACAATACCGGCGATGGCACTTCACCGTCTATCGGCCACGCCCACATCATCGTCAAAAACGATTGCAATAATTGGATCTGACTCACCCGTGGGATACCGCCAAGAGCCAACCCATGATACCAGGCAAAAAAACCAAAAAACATACTAAATACACCCAAATAACTCAACGCCAGCCAGGCTGCCAGCGGGACTACAACCGTCGGGGCAGTGGCGATGGTCGGCCAAATCAACACTGGGGCTGCCAACACGTTCGCCCAACAAATCGTGCGCCAACCACCGAGTTCC
The DNA here is from genome assembly GCA_943328915.2 of Singulisphaera sp. GP187. Taxonomy (GTDB): domain Bacteria; phylum Chloroflexota; class Chloroflexia; order Chloroflexales; family Roseiflexaceae; genus UBA965. The sequence goes on from CALQBW020000012.1 coordinate 14,941, forward strand.
CCAGCCAATTTACCTCCATACACATACCCGACTGCAGCAATTAACACCGCAGCAATCATGGCCGAATCACCAATGGTAATCCCAGCACCACTGTTCCACAACACCACACCCACTGCAATACTACTGCCCGTTACTGCCGCCAGCCAAAACTGCCAGCGCAAACGGTAATGCAACACCACCGCTCCCAAGGCCACCGTGGCGAGCGGCAACAACCCATTCACTACCGCACCATGACCGGCGGGGACATACTTCATCGCAAATGAAGAAAAAATTGGGAAGCCGATGGTAACACCGCTAGCCGTAATCGCTAAACGGCGGAGCTGATCACGCGTCGGCCAGGGCGTCCGTGTGACCAATAAGGCAATCACCGACAATGCTCCTGCTAGCAACGCACGAGCCGCTCCCACAAACAACGGGTCCAAACTCGCGACCGCAATACGTGTCACCGGGAGCGACACACTAAAAATCAATACGCCAACAAATCCCCACGCCATCCCGGCATTTGCTTGTGTTTGTGTAGTCACATTCATCCTTTGACAATGTCGATATTTGGTATCATAGCCTATGCGAACGCCCGGTCAGCTGATTTACGCAATACCGGTGCTACAATGCAGCTACACGATTACCCATTCACGCCACACCACTCCGTTTTTACACAAAACTAACACCCTCACATGATATGTGACTCATTTCGTACCGAAAAAGAGGCTACTATGACACGAATCATTGTCGCCGGACATCTTTGTCTTGATATCATCCCCGATCTCCGCACACTACCGGTGTCAGCAATGGAACTCCCCGGCCGGCTCAACGAAGTGGGACCGTTAACCATGGCGCTGGGCGGAGCGGTGGCAAACACGGGCCTCACCCTGCATACATTGGGGAGCGAAGTGACGTTGGTAGGGTTGTGTGGCTCCGATTTCGTGGGGAATGCCATCTATCAAGCGCTCTATACCCGCGACCCACAGCTGGTACGGGCCTTGACCATTGATCCCCGGCAATCGACATCGTATTCGGTGGTAGTGGCGCCGAGTGGTCAAGATCGCTCGTTTTGGTACTACCCTGGGACCACTGCCCACCTCGATATGCCACATATCACCCCTCATCTCGCCGATGCAGATTGGTTGCATATCGGGTACCCGCCGATGCTCACTGCATTGATGGCAGACGATGCAGCGCCACTCGTTGCCTTGCTCAAAGCGGCGCACACGCATGGATTAACCACGAGCATCGACATGGTGCTCCCCGATCCAAATGCGCCTTCTGGACAATACCCTTGGCCGTATATCCTCTCGCGCATCTTGCCACATACCGATGTGTTTATCCCGAGTGCCAGCGAAATCTGTGCCATGCTCCGCCCTGACCTGTATGCCCTTTGGGGGCATGATTGTGATATGCAATTGAGCCACGCAGATGCCACCAGTATATGTACGGAATTAATAGCACTCGGCGTGGCAGTTGCCGGTATCAAACTGGGGAGCCGTGGGCTCTATCTGCATACCGGGCCAGCCACTGCGTTCACCCATCTCCCCTGGCTCGATACTGCCCAATGGGCCAGTCAACGCCACGCACAACCCGCCTACCCCGTCACAGTGGCGGGCACGGTGGGGGCAGGGGATGCCTGCGTTGCCGGCTTGATTCATGGCATTACAAAAAAACTCCCTGTACACGTGTGTGCACAGGGAGCATGCGCCGTGGCGGCTTGTTGTGTGGAAGGAGTCGACGCCGTCAGTGGGATTGTGGCGTGGGACGCTACCCTGCGCCGCTTTGGCATCACCCCAGATTAATCTGCTGTCTGCAAGACAATCGAGATGCCACCCCGTAAGGCGGCGGGGATGTCTTGCGCGGCACCGTGATAGCGCGCGGCTTCGGCATCGCCAAGGATGACTGCCACCAAAGCCTGTACGATTTGGGCCTCGCTATAGCCGGCAATCGCTTGACAGGCGTCAATGATATCCGCAGGCAACCCTGCCGCCAACAAATGCGCCAAGGTCAGCGCCGTAATGTCGCGTTTGACTGTTACCAAAGCCTTGGTCACCGCAGGTACGTAACGGCTCATGTCACCCGCCAGCGTTTCGGTTTCGAAGTCACCATCAGAAAATCCGGAGGGCAGTGCATTGAACACTCGGCTCGACGGTACCTGCTTTGCCCGACTCTGGCGTGGTGATTGTGATGCCGAGGTTAGTTTATCAGGCACCGCACGATTCGTACGAGGACTACTCTTGCGTGAACTAATCGCAGGTCCCGAAAGACTGGCGACTATCATTTGTGGCATATACATCACTTGGTCATTGAGTACCCCCGCACTGCCATGCCAGTCATAGGCCAGTTCTTGTGCGACCACAGTCTTGACCGCCGTGCCAATCACTTTGGCATCGCTGGCGTGGGTCGCCACTGCCACTACCGCCGTCTGCTCCGACAGTAGTTGATGCTGCTCGGCCCACGCTTGTTGGGCATCTCCTACCAAATCAGCGAGGTGCAGGGCAGCAATCGTACGCACAAAATCATTCGTCAGCGTATCGGGAACTGTTGTCGTGGTAATCGGGATATGTACCGTACCAACCCGCAACTGTGGGGTGACTACACGATCAAGTACTGCCGTCAACAATGCCGTATCGCCGACGTATTGTAGGCGCCGGCTTTGTTGCCACGCCACGACACCTTCACCATACTCGATAGCCACATCAAGCACCGGTGTTGCCTGGATCCGGCGCACAATCCGCGCCATGGCATCGTCGATGCGCTCGTTGGGCGTAATCACTTCACAAAAGCCACCCGTAATTTGGGCCAATTTTTGGAGCTGACCATCGGCCGGGGCAAAGCCAATCACCAGCGGGTAAATCCGGTGGCCAGATTGCACTGCGCGATTTGCGACGGTCTCGACATTGTATGTTTCACCGTCGGTAATCAAAATCACATCACAGTCAGTCTCATTGGTAGGCATATCAAGGACATATTCAACAGCCTTCACCGTTTCGGTGCCACCGAGGTCAGAATTGACGGTTTTGATCCACGCATTCATCTGTTTGCGCACCGCATTGCCCACCGTCATCAAACCGGCAGTGACGTCTTGGACCTCACTACCAAAACGCGTGACGGCAATCGAGTCGCCGTCCTTGAGCAACTGCAACAACCGTACCACCGCTTGGCGGGCTTGGGTGATAGAGGTACCACCCATCGACCCCGAGCAATCAATCAACAGTTTGACATGCATGGGGGCAACGACCGGTGCGGCGTCAATTTTGGGAATGGTCACGTAATTTGCAAACCAATGTTGGCGTTCATAATTTGTGGTCAAACTGCCACGATAATCGGCATAGCCTTGCGCCAACACCACCACATCACGATTCATACTCACGCCATCAATCGCAATGGTCGTGACGGTTTCATCACTCGCAATGGTAGCGATGTGACTCGGCACTTCAAATGTACTGGCTGCCCGCCCCCATACCGTCAATTGATAGGTGAACGGATAACGCACAAATAAATCACTAAACGGCACTTGTTCGGGGCGCATCGATGTGGGTGGCGTGCCATAGCGGGGGGCAATGGTCGTGGGCAAACTCACCCGCACCACGCCGTCGTTGGGTACCAACATTTCACCATAGGTGATATGGATGGCGACTGCTTCGCCTGCAGGCACATTGCCGATTTGGATGGTGTAGAGGTCCGCAACCTGCGTCACCAAAATTGCCGTGTCGCCGGCGTCAACGGCTTCGGTGTATTTTTTGCTGGCTTTGGGTTTGGCAAATACCTGCGATTGATAGACCACACCACGTACATGAATCTCTGCTTGGAGCAATACCGCAGCCGCTGGCAAGGGGAATGTATACATCACTTCCAATGGGTCATGCGTATTGTTATGGTAGCGTTGCTTGATTGTCATCCGCAGAAACAACCCGACTAGCGAACCAACTGCGTCAACGCCCAATAACGGAATGACCACTCCACTTTTTGTTTCGATTTGTGCTTCTGACATGTGAATTCTCCTTTTTCTATTTCTCAAGATGATTATACACTATAACGTAGTAATGTAAATAGTGTTTTTGGATAGAATTCCACGAAGTTGCTCTTTCGTGGTACGTTGCACATCAATTACGTGTATTTGGACAATAATGAATCAAAGATTGCTGTTTTCCTGCCAAAAACTCGATATCCACTCTGGATCCTTTCATAACCGTTTTCAAATTGTAATAATTGAGGCTATGGATTTACCTTGAACCGTCTATACTACGACTGTAGTATGACGAGGTTTAGTATGCGTACATTTATCGTATTTTTGCTTTTGATCCTCTGTGTGGTATTGATGGTGGGAATCTATATCCAACAACCTCAGTTGTTTGGTGATAGCACGACGGTAATCTCTACACCGGTGCTTTCGACTACTGCTACGTCGGTGAATATTGCAGGCGCTGAGGGGCAAGGCGAACAATCAACCCAAACGGCTATCGCGAATCAAACGAACGTTACTGCGTTCCCGCTTGTCGCAACACCCGTGATCCAAGTGCCCGCAACGATCCAGCCAACAATCGCCAAACCGGCCCGCCTCCCCGATACCGGGAGTGCCGATAGCAGTGATATTTGGCGCAATATACCGCTCATCAGCTTAATTGGGTTGTGCGTGATACTAGGGTTCGGCCTGTACTGGCAGAACACTCGTGTATTGAAATAACCCTAATTGGTAGATACATGACCGAAAAGAAGCAGCGTCCACAAACCCCTTGGCAGCATATTAAAAAACAACTCCACATCTTACGGAGTCGACGTCGTAATCTACTTTGGAATGACGCACAGCTGCCGCAGCGGCGACGATTCCAACAAATGACCCGCACGTTCATCACCCCTATAATCGTCGTGGCGTCTGTGGCAACCATCTATCTCGGCATGCAGGCGACAGTAATCCAAGTCAATCAATTACGCACCCCCGCACCCAACAGCGTGCCTGCAACACTCCAAGAAGACCAGAATGCTTCCCCGAGTCTCGTCGCCGGTACCAAAATCGGCACACCGATGCTCCAAAGCAACGACTCTGTGCGGAGTCAACCCATCACTCACATTGCAATTCCTATTATCAAACTCGATAGCCCAGTGGTAGAAGTCAATTGGGATCGCACGACCGATGCCAATGGGCAATCGATTTTGGTCTGGCAAGTTGCCCAATATGCGGTGGGGCATCACTTCACTTCTGCCAACCCCGGTCAACCCAACAACATCGTCCTGAGTGGCCACGTGGCAGGCTACGGTAAAGTATTTCGTAATCTCGATCAACTCCACCCCAATGATCAAATTATCCTTACCAGCGGCACGGACCAATTCACCTATATTGTGCAGCAACAGATTTTGGTTGATGAGCAACATGCCAGCCCGAGCGAACAAATAGCAAATCTCAGCTATATCGACAATACGCCGAGTGAAATGCTCACCTTGATTACTTGCTGGCCCCCGATTGGGGTGAATCGCTTTAGTCAACGCTTGATTATCCGCGCGTTGCCACAGCCGGGAAAACACTAATCGCCCATTTCAATTACGCGTTTTGAACCGAACAACAATCGGTCAACGCTCCGTTGCAAAAAAGTACCCCCCCAAAGGAACTATCCTGTGGGGGGGGTAGTAGGCCAACGATTGTGTTACATCGCCCAGCGTTTTGCAAGGGCAATCATCACGTCGACACCCCGTTGCATGTCTTGGACGGCGACCCATTCGAGGGGGCCATGATAATTATGTCCACCAGTAAAGACATTGGGGGTGGGCAGGCCACGCTCGGTCAAGCGTGAGCCATCGGTGCCACCGCGCACCGGCTCGTCGTAGGATACGACGCCGGCATCAGCACAGGCTGCCCGCAATTTGTCCATGATTTCGGGGCGGTCACGCAACCAATAGCCCATATTGCGGTACGAAGCACTAATAGTGCAACGGACACTGCTGGTGGGGTAGCTGGCTTGCAACGCTTCGCAGATGAGTTGCAAAGCCTGGCCTTTGGCGGCAAGTTTGTCGTTATCGTGATCCCGAATGATGAAGCGCACCGTGGCCGCAGCAGTATTGCCTTCGATACTCGTGGGGTGAATAAAACCACCCCGGCCGGTGGTGCTTTCGGGGGCGGCAAATTCGCGGGGCAACATGCCCAACAATTTGCCAGCGAGGTGCACCGCATTGACCATGCCGTAATCGTGGGCAGTGCCGGGGTGGGTCGAGACGCCGGTGATTTCGACCACGGCACCATCAGCCGAAAACGTCTCCCAGCTCACTTCGCCAACCGCACCACCATCAAACGTATAGGCTGCCGAGGCACCGAGATAGGCGATATCGAGATGATCGACGCCATGACCGACTTCTTCGTCGGGATTGAAGCAAACCCGGATCTTGCCGTGGGGAATGCTCGTGTCGCGCAACAATTGTTGGGCGGCGGTCATGATGATGGCAATACCCGCTTTGTCATCGGCACCGAGCAGGGTGGTACCTGAAGCGGTGATGACATCTTTGCCCAAGGCCGTCAAAATATTGGCGTACATGGGGTTGTTGGGGTCGATGACTTGGCGCGGATCATCGGGTAACACAATCACACGGCCATCGTAATTGGCATGGATGATGGGTTTGACCCCTTCACCACTAAAGTCGGGAGCGGTATCGACGTGCGCCAAAAACGCCACCACGGGGACATGTTCGTAGCCGGGGGTGGCAGGGATGGTGGCAAGGACATAGCCATGAGCGGTTATTTCGACCTCACTTGCCCCAATGCCGAGTAATTCACTATGGAGCAATTTGAGCAAATCCCATTGGCGCTCAGTACTGGGGTAGCTTTTGGAATGCGGGTCGCTAGTGGTGTAGATTTTGACATAGCGCAAGAAGCGCTCACGTAACGTCGTCATATCGGCTCTCTTCACTAAAATCACAACTCTTTGCATTATATGCCAAGGCATACAAAATGCGGTGCGAAGCAGTAAAAATTCCGTTTGTCTGCCGCGCCGATAGGGAGGAATGAGGGGGGCGGATTAGTTTCATCTCTTCATAACGAAATAGATTTATAATCAACAGCATATAACAGTGTAAGGAATCGGCGTGAAGGCGTTTTTAGCAACGACAACCTACCCCGCGCGGCGCTTGTGGGCTGGGCTGGTAGCATTTTTAATTGCGGTAGGCAGCGGGCATTTTTATGCCAGCGACGAAGAAAAAATGTACGGCACCACATTGAAGATGTGGGATGCAATTCAACACTTTTATAATCCTGCACACACCGTAGACCCACATATTTTGACATCCTACGGCCCGATGCAATCCATCCTTGCCCTACTGACTATGCCATTTGGGACGTTGTTGGGGTGGCTAGGACCAGACGAAATGCAGGCATGGCTCCTTCGTCTGCCCAGCACATGGATAAATGCGGTGATGGTCGCCTCTATCGCGGTAATCCTCGGCTGGTTAAGCCTGCAACGGCGTCAATCGATGGCAGTCGCTGTAGCAGTCGCATTGACGTATGCCATCGCAACACCAGCGTTGAAGTATGCCGGCAGTTTTTTTTCAGAGCCGACGGCGTCGTTTTTTTTGTTAGTCGCATTGCTGCCTGCACTCTTGCCGCAAGCGCAAACCATTACCCGCCAGCGCTGGTATATCCTCTGTGGATTTGCCTGTGTAGGGGCGTTGCTGAGCAAAATCGCCGTCGCACCTGCCGTGGTGTTCATTGGCATGTCAGTCGGAATCGTTGCGTTTGCAGACCGCGATTGGCGCAAACTGATACTGTGGGGGAGTGGAGCGGGTCTAGGTGCGATCGTATTCCTCACGTACAACCTACTGGCGCGGGGGGATTTTTTGAGTTCGGGCTATACCAGTCGCCAAAGTAGCTATGCGATTGACTGGAGCATGATTACAACAGGCATATACGGCCAGTTTTTGAGTAGTGGCAAAAGTATTTTTTTGTATGCACCGCTGCTCCTGTTATGGCCCATCGGATTGTGGTTGCAACGCCGGCAGTGGCGCTGGTTGTTGCCCCCCCTCGCCGTGATTGCGGCCATTGTATTTGTGCATACCAATGTTATTTTTTGGCATGGTGATGGGGCATGGGGCCCACGCTACCTCGTGCTTTGTCTGCCCATGATGGTGCTCCCGCTCGGCGAGGTCTATACCTGGCTCGGCCAACAGACGCGAGGCTGGCGTTGGGGCGTGCTCGGCGTGCTCCTGACGCTCACCGGTGCGGTCCAAATCGCCGCAATTGGGGTCAATTTGAACGCCTATATCATCAGTAGCCGTAATGAGCGGGCGCGCTATCAAGATCCCTCAGCATCACCGATTGTTGGACATTGGCGCCAACTTAGCCTGCAACTCAGTCGCGATTGGAATGCCCAAACGCAGCCTGGCGTTACACTGAAGGGCTGGTCGTATAGCGAGGGGGATCGGGATCAAAACGCCCAATTCCCGCGCTTCGGTGGACCACATGCCGAAGTCACAATCAGCCCGCGAAGTGCTGAATTTGTCTATTTACTGGCTGATTACCATAGCTGCCTTGATACCAGCGGGCAGATGCACATCACCATCAGCCTTGACCAGCGGCAATTGATTGACGCCCCAGCTTGTCCGCCCCGCTTGCTGCACCTGCTCATCCCACAACGAATGACGACCATTGCGTTTGGCAGTAGCGGAGTCCATATTGCGGGATTGCCACAACATGAATGGTACGAAAAAATCGGCGTGGCAATGCGCCATTTGCGGGTATACGATAGCCACGGTGACTATCCTTTTTGGGCAAAACTGACCCCGCCGTCACGCATGCCGACGGTCCCCAATGCGATGCGGATATGGGCGAGCGACATCCGACCAGGATATTATGACGTCTGGTGGTATTATCTGCTCTCACCTCCCAGTAGCCGTTCGGCTTGGCCCGTCGTGACCGTCATATTGATCGTGATTATCGGATTGAGCCTGCTGGCGGGTATGCCCTGCTTGCGCCCAGGCAAACACCACCAAGCAGCAGAACATCACCCCGGCACCGAACCACGCTGACGACGACAAATGTTCGCCGAGGATGAGCACTGCCAGAATCGTCGAGGTGAGTGGTTCACACAAGGTGAGGGTCGTCGCAGTGGTGGCAGTCACCTGCTGCAAGCCCCGCACATACAACACATAACTAATACCGGTGGGGACGAGGGCCAAATAACCTAACCCTAGCCACGCGAGTGGTGACAATGCCAGGTCGACTGGTTGGGTCAAAACCAACACCCCCGTCAGCGCCACTGCCGCCACGCTAAACATATAGGCCAACGGTGTGGCGGGGGCGTGATGGGGCGCGACTTGGCGCGATACAATGGCCATAATGCTATAGCAGACCCCCGCAGTGACGGCACAACTTACCCCAAAGAGCAGAGAGCCACCCACGCTGGGTTTGCCGCCATAAACGAGCAACACTGCCCCGCCAACCGCCCCAAGTAATGCCCACCACTGCCCGCGTCGTAAGCGTTCATGCAACATGATACGAGCTACCACCGCAGTGACGATAGGGGCACTACATATATTACACATAACCGCCAAGGCCACGCCGATTTGCGGAATAGCGGCAAAATACGCAACTTGATAGCCAGCAAAAGCGAAGCCACCCAGCACTATCAAGAGATGATGACGTGCAGGCATGGCAAACCTCCACCGCCCACTCACCACCCGGTGCCAGCCCAGCAATAAAGGAGCAGCAAACACCAAGCGTATCGCGCCGACGGTCAATGGTGCAATGGTCAAGCTCCCAAAGAGCGCTGAAACGACGACGCCAATGCTCCCCCACAAGACGGCTGCAATTACCACCAATCCCATACCTGCAATTTTTTTTGACATGCCACCCTACTTAAAGTGATGGATTTGATACAATCAAATATACAAGGTTTTCGCGCAACCTTGGTATCTTTCGATTTCCACTTCGTTGTTTTTACATTAGACGGAGCACTTCATGGATCGCACCATTCAATTTTTACATGATATGACCGCTATTGACTCTGTCAATCCCGATTTGGTGCCCGGTGGCGCAGGCGAGCAGGCCATGGCTTCATATATTGCCGAAACGCTCAGCCGTGCCGGCTTGAGCGTCCAGCTCCAAGAAGTCGTGCCAGGGCGCGCAAATGTCATCGCCATCGCCAAAGGCAACGGCGGCGGCAAGTCGCTCATCCTCAATGGCCACACCGATACCGTTGGGGTAGCGGGCATGACCAATCCCCACACCCCCCGCATCGATGGCAATCGCTTGTATGGCCGCGGCGCCTATGACATGAAGGCCGGCGTGGCTGCCTGTATGAGTGCCGCCATCAATGCCATGCATATTCCCCGCCGCGGCGATGTGCTCTTCACTGCCGTGGTCGACGAAGAATACGCCAGCATCGGCACCGTGGCGCTCCTGCGCACCCACCACGCCGACGCCGCGATTGTGACCGAACCGACCGGGCTCGATATGGGCATCGCCCATAAAGGATTTGTGTGGTATGCCATCGACGTACAAGGCAAAGCGGCCCACGGCTCGCAACCGACCCTCGGCATCGACGCGATTGTACGGGCAGGCCGGGTGCTGACCCGCATCGAAGCGCTTGATCTGGATTTGCGGCGAGGTCAGCACCCATTGCTCGGCGGGGGCTCCATCCATGCCTCACTGATTAGCGGTGGCCAAGAATTATCGAGCTACCCCGAGCACTGCCGCATTTGGCTCGAGCGCCGCACGGCCCCGCCCGAAAGTATCAGCGAGGCGACTGCCCAACTCACTGCCATATTGGCAGAACTCCACGCCGCCGACCCCACCTTTGCCGCCACGCTCCACGTCGATTTGAGCCGCCCATGGTTCGAAATCAGCGCCGCTGCCCCCATCGTGCAATTGGTGCGCCAATGGACCAGCCATCATACGCATCGTACCCCTGCCACGATAGGGTCGTTTGGCTGGATGGAAACGTCGTTGTTCGACACTGCCGGCATCCCTACTTTGTCGTTTGGCCCCGGTGGAGCCGGCGCCCATGCCGTCGAAGAATGGGCCGACATCGATCAGACCATCCAATGCGCCACGATTTTGACCAGCGTTTTAACCGAGTTTTGTCAATAAAAACGCCGCCAAGGAGCGACTCATGACATCAACGCGGCGTTTTGCCACAGCCACCAGCCAAAATAATCCCCACGGCGCTACCCTCGAAGCGATGCTGGCCGCAGCCACCCAGGCTGCCAACCCACAACAACAAATCACCCGCGCCATTCGCGGCGATGCAACGGGGGTCACGATTGGGGGCACCCACTACACCCCCACCAGTGTAGTGCTTTTGGCCGTGGGGAAAGCGGCCTTGACGATGGCGGATGCTGCCATGCAGAGCCTCGGCGCACGCGTGTCACACGGGCTGGTCATCTACAAAGACGATGATGGCACGCCTCGCCACCCGCAACTGGTCTATCACGCTGCCGGACACCCGGTGCCTGATGCACGGAGCCTCGCGGCGGGGCAACGTGCCCGCCAACTTGTGCAACAGACCAGTGCCAATCAGCTAATTGTGGTGCTGTTGTCGGGCGGTGGTTCGGCGCTGATGGTTGATCCGCTACCAGGAATAGATGTAGCCCAGATGCAACAGTTGACCCGCGATTTGCTGGCAAGTGGCGCCGATATCAACGCCATCAATACCATCCGCCGGCGTATTGATTTAGTCAAAGGAGGGGGATTGGCCCGCGCCGCCGGGACTACCCCCATGGTGACGTTGATTTTGTCGGATGTGATTGGCAATCCCTTAGCCGCCATCGCCTCGGGGCCGACGGTTGCCAACCCCGATAGTGCCCAGGCTGGCTGGGAAGTGGTCCAACAGGCTGGACTGACCAATCTCCCTCCCGCAATCACCACTGCCTTGACGTCACCATTGCCACCCGATTACACCAATTATGCTCCCCCACTCATCATTGGCGACATCCAGCAAGCAATTACGGCGGCGGCGCAAGTGGCCCAGCAGGCCGGTTACACGCCATTCATCCTGAGTGACACTCTCAATGGCGAAGCGCGCGAAGTAGGCCGCACCCTCGGGCATATTGCCGCCTACCATGCCCGCCACGGCCAACACCTGTGCCTACTCGCCGGCGGCGAGACGACGGTCACGTTGCGGGGGAGCGGGCTTGGCGGGCGCAACCAAGAACTCGCACTTGGGGCGGCACTCAGCATCCAAAACATCCCCAAACTCATCTGCGCCGCCTATGCCAGTGACGGCGGTGATGGCCCAAGCGATGCTGCCGGTGCGGTGGTTGATGGTCAGACGATAGTGCGCGCCAAAGCCGCAGGGCACGATGCCCTTGACGCCTTGGCGCGCAACGATAGTTATTATTTTTTTGACGCCATCGCTGATTTGCTCAAACCAGGAGCGACCGGCACCAACGTCAATGATTTGTTTGTGGCGTTGCTCTAGTCACCCGTAGGTACCGGGGGCATTACCCAGCGCAGTAGCGGCGGTGTAACCAACGTAGTGACCAGTGTCATGACGATAAGTGCCGAAAAAACCGTGCCACTAATCGCCCCCGCCGCTAACGCCGCCCCTGCGAGGACCAAGGCCACTTCGCCCCGCGACACCATACCGGCGCCAACAGTCAGTGCGGGGCGCCACGACATGCCACCAATCCGGGCGCCCAACCCACCCCCGATGAGTTTGGTCACAATCGCCACCACCGTAATCACTGCAATCACCAACGGTGCCGAGAATACATCGTTTGGTGCTACTTGTAAGCCAATATTGACAAAAAAGATAGGGATAAAAAAAGCATACCCCACCGTGGCGGTGCCATCGAGGGCGATATGTTTGGCGTCGAGGTGGCGCGTCGCCAAAATTCCGAGTATATAGGCACCGGTAATCGCCGCCACACTCCCTAGTGATTCAGCAGCCCAGGCATACAACAACACCAGCGCCATCAAAATCGTCAAGGCGGCTTCGCGGTGGGGTAGGCGATGCTCTAAGCGCACGAGCAACGGCAACAGCCGGTCGCCAACAAACCATGCTATGGGCAGAAAGAGCGTCATTTTGAGCAAGGTCATGCCCAAATCACCGACACCCGTAATGACATTGATGACCACGGCAAAAATCAACACGCCAAGCACATCATCGATAACGGCGGCACCGAGGATGACACTGCCGATTTGGGTACGCATTTGGCCCATTTCACGCAATGTTTGGGCCGAAATACTGACGCTTGTGGCCATCAACACTGCCCCAATCAATGCCCCAGTCTGCCAATCAAAGCCAAATGCAACCATCGCACTTGCGCCACCCACTAGGGGCAACACGATACCACCAAAGGCCGCCAAGAATGCTGGTCGGCCAACGGCGCGCATCGCGACCATGTCAGTTTCCATCCCCGCCATAAACATCAAGAGTACGACGCCTATTTCGGCCATGACCGCGGTTGTTTCGTTGGGAGTAATCCAACCGAGGACGGCAGGACCAAGAATTAAGCCAATCAATAATTCACCAAACACTGATGGCATCCCGATGCGCATACTCAGCACGCCGGCCACTTTGGCAGCTATCAACATGCCGGCGATCGGCACTAATGCATAAATCACGTGGTGCATGGTCAACAATCTTTCCGTCTTCTACGCGCGCGCGTAGACCAATCTATCCGATACTTTTTCCGCATACAATAGCCTCAACGCATATTTCATTATACAAGGGTTTCACCATGACGACGACCCGTAAGGCTTGGTTCGCCCTGATTGCCGGCGCTATCATTATTAGTACATCACCAATTGTGGTCAAAATGGCCGGCGTACCAGGGACGTCGTCAGCTTTTTATCGTGTTTTTATCGGATTTTTATCCCTTTTGCCGTTGTTTTTTTGGCGAAAACCAACCGGCATACCGACGGGTAAGACGCGTTGGGCAATTATCGCTGGGGGGTTATTTTTTGCCATCGACTTAGTCTTGTGGAATGAGGGGCTGATGCGGTCGCCGGCGGCTAGTGCATCGTTGATGGCCAATAGCGCCCCGCTGTGGGTCGGGTTAGCGTCGATGCTGTTGTTCAAAGAAAAACTGACCCGTAATTATTGGATCGGACTTGCCATCGCCATGGTGGGCATGGTGGTAGTGGCTAGTGGCGCTTTGCAGATTAGTCCCAACGATTTGTTTGGATTGTCACTGGCGGCCGGGGCAAGTTTTTGTTATGCCGGCTATATTTTGAGCACACGCCACGCTCGCGGTGGCACCGATACCATCACCTTTATGGTCTGGTCATTGGCGATTGCAAGTATTGTAATTTACCCGATTGCGTTGTGGCTCGGGACACCGTTGTGGGGCTTTGATTTGCGCTCCTGGTTGTTTATATTGTTCTTGGGGATATTCACCCAATCCATCGGCTGGATTGCCATCAACTATGCCCTCGGCCATTTGCCCGCCCCGATTACCTCGGTCGCATTGCTCGGGCAAGTCGTGCTGGCGGCGTTGCTGGCAGTCCCGTTACTGGGTGAGCCGATTCGGGCGAGTCAATTGATTGGCGGCGCATTTATTTTGGCCGGGATTGTGTTAGTCAATCGCAAATGATGCACGCAGTATAATTACGGTACATTGCACACCAAAAGGGGCCCCATGCGGATAATCTACCTCGGTACTCCCCAATTAGCCACCATCCCCCTCGCGGCATTGGCCAACATTCCCGGCATCGAGATTGTGGCGGTTATCACGCAACCCGACCGCCCCAGTGGGCGCGGCCGCCAACTCACGCCGCCTCCAGTCAAAATCATGGCGCAGGATCTTGGTATCGCCACGATTCTGCAACCCGAAACCCTCAAAGACGATGCCGTGGTAGCCCAAATCGCCGCACTCGAACCCGACATGGGAGTGGTCGCTGCCTATGGTGAGATTTTGCGCAAAAACGTCCTCGCCATCCCGCGGCACGGCTACCTCAACATCCACCCCTCGTTGTTACCGTTGCACCGCGGCCCCGCCCCAGTGACCAGTGCCATCCTCGCCGGTGATCACGACGTCGGGGTATCGGTGATCCAACTCGGCAGCAAAATGGACGCTGGGCCGATCCTCGCCCAGCACCGCCGCCCCATGCCCTCAGATGCACGCGCCGGCACATTGACCGAAGCATTGTTCCATGTCGGTGCCCAGATGTTGTGCGATGTCATCATGCCGTACGCCGCTGGCACCCTGATACCGACTCCCCAAGACGAACAGTTCGCCAGTTACATCGGGTTGCTTAGTCGTGACAATGGCCGGATCGATTGGCATCAACCGGCCACGACCATCGAACGCATGATCCGGGCCTATGACCCATGGCCTGGTACCCACACAACCGTCCTCGGCCAACCACTCCGCATTCTGCAGGCAAGCTTCACCAACATCAACGGAAACCATACCCCAGGCAGCGTGATTGATGGAGTAGACGGCGTGGTCGTGGTCTGCGGACAAGGTGCATTGTTACTCCTGCACGTGCAACCTGCCGGTGGCAAAGCAATGGTGGCGAGCGATTGGCGACGCGGATTGCGCTCCTTGCCGGTGTTCGGTGAGCCGAATCTACCCTTGCCAGGTACGCATTTTAACGGTTAACACAAAAATGCTCTAGTATATTACCCATTACGGGCGTCTCGCATCCCCAACAGGGTTTTTGCAACAAAAAATAGCACATTACAGTAGTATGCATAACATAATTTATCGCATCAAGCGGTCAAAGAGAGGGAACAAATGAATAGTTTCGCTTCTTTTTTATGGGTGATTGGACTCGTATGGGCGGTATGGTGGATTATTGGCCGACTATTTGGGCGGAGCAACCGTGGCGGCACCAACACCGGTAATAACGGTTTGGGGCAACAGCCCAATTCGCCGAACAGTACCGGGGCGTTCCTCGGCGGGATGGGCGTAGGGTGGTTGTTTGGGAATGGGCAGCAACACGATCACCACCACCACATCAACAATAATGACACAATTATTGATTCCAACAATGACGGTATTCCTGATGCCGCATACGAACAGGACCGTGGTGCCGTATGGGACAATGATACCAACGATTACGATAATAATGGCGGGGTGGACAGCAATCAACACGACAATAGTGGCGGGTGGGACGGCGATAATAGTGATAGCGGCGGTGGGTGGGGGAGTGATTCTGCGTAATAGTGCCGATAGTTTGATGTAACCCTATGTCCTATGGAAGGGTTACACGGATGGCAGGAATATTTTGCTTTACGGTCATTGGGGCGTTGATTGGCAGCAGCGTGGTCCAGGGGTAAATAGCGACCAATCCTGGTATCAATAAGCGCATCGGCATATTCATCATCAGGACCATTCCCACACTCACCATCATCATTAGCACATCGGTTTGAGCGACAACGCACCCCTGTATTTTTCAATCCAACGTGTGTGCGCCGATGGGAACAGTTCCCATCGGCGCACCGTCACAAGCATACTCTCCTTACCCAGAGGAATTTTCATGCGCCGTTGCACCCAACTATTGTTTTTGATGTGGATTATCTTTTACACCATCCCGCACACGCATGCCGCAAGCATTGATTGCACGGCACGCAGCATACATGTCGATTTGCATGGATGTAACCTGTCGGGTGCCGATTTGGGTGGGCTTAACCTGAGTGGCGCAAACCTCAGCGATACTATTTTGACTGGTGCCAATTTGGCGGGGACCGATCTGCAAAACGCCATATTGACCGGGGCAACCTCGGGCGGCATCATCGGACTCCCCCACGCGCTTCCCATCACACCTGCCAGTATTAAACGCGTGTTGTTTATCGGCAATAGTTATACTGCGGTCAATAACTTACCAACTATTTTTGGCTCAATCATCAAAAACAGTGGCAATCCAGTGCCCGTCATCACTGCCGTTACCCCGGGTGGGCAAACCTTCAAAGGTCATTTGACATACGCCGCCACCCAAGCCGCAATCAATGCCGGCAACTGGGACGTGGTGGTACTCCAAGACCAGAGCCAAGAGCCGGCCTTTGCTGAAATCGATGCCCAAAGTCGTACTAATATGGTCCAAAGTGCCGCGGAACTCTGCCGGCGAATCCGGCTCAAAAGCCCCAATGCCCGCATTTTCTTTTATGAAACCTGGGCACGCCACCCATACTACTGGGCCAACAACCAACCACACAGCGAAGGCGCCAACCCTACCGAAATGCAGGCGCGCTTGCGGAAATGGTACGGCGCGGTCGCCCAAGCCAACCACGCCACCGTCGCCGTTGTCGGCGATGCGTGGGAATACCATTACTCCTCGCTCAATCCGACTCGCCTCCATGCCAGTGATAATTCGCATCCAGTATATGCAGGGAGTTACCTAGCAGGGCTTATTTTTTATGGCAAAATCTATGGCGTGACCCTACCAACCATTACCTGGAACGGCTCGCTGAGTGCCAGTGTGGCCCAACAGATGCAAACCACTGCCGCCTACACCCTGGCTGCCACCACCGCAACAGGACTCCCGCACGGTTGGCACCTGCAGAACGGGTATTTGCTCGGGCCAGGAGCCAACCTAACCGGCGCTGATTTGGGCAATCTAGACCTCGCTGGCATCGACCTCAGCGGCGCAACGCTCGGCAACGTCACATGGCACAATACGATTTGCCCTGATGGCAGCAATAGCGATAGCCATGCCGCGAGTTGTCAGCTCGCGTTTGCCACCCAAACATTCACCCCCACTCCCTCCAAAACCGCTACCCTAACCAACACGGCGACTTCAACCAAAACCTCCTCTATAACCAAAACAGCGCGGCCAACCAAGTCAAACACCGCTACCAAAATGCCAAAAACAACTACGACAAACACCGCTACAAAAACACCGACCCCCTAGGAAGTTTCCAAATATACCCAACAGCAGATTGCGCTCAGACTACATCGCCAGGCTATGCGTGTGGTTTTGGGCGGTACCATCGTCAAACAA
>CALQBW020000013.1 GCA_943328915.2 Singulisphaera sp. GP187
ATGGATCGTCGCCAGCGTTGCCGGTAAACGCATCTGTTCGTTGTATGCTGGGATGACAATTGTTAATAGCGGCTGATTCACGGTCGTCATCACACTTCCTCGCTCCCCATCAACAACATCAGCTTGGAACTATCTACCGGCGTAGGAATATGTATGCGCTTTGCCATAAACTGACCAATGTGCAGCCAGGCCGCCAATTGTCCGCGCAATCTGGCCCTGGCAGCTTGCCCGCGAATATGCCAGACCGCATCGGCAAAAATTTGCACTTGGCGCCATGCCATCAGCCATATGTACCGACCGAACAATGGCGCAGGGATGTTTTTGAGCCAGACTAACGGAAAGTTGCGTCCGCAAAAATAACTCGCCATGGCACCACCGCCCGTCGCACTCAAGCGATGATAGACAATCGCGGTCGGCACAAAAATCGTCCGTAACCCGTGGAGCCGTGCGCGCAAATTCAAATCAACATCTTCACAATACATGCCCAGATCCCGATCAAATACCGCACCGCCCACCGCTAATTGATTCAGGGCCTTGCGCCGATAGGCGGCAGCTCCTGCGCATGGTCCAAACACTTCTTGTACCCGTTGAAATTGTGGTGCATCGACTTGCCAGACTCCGCGATTACCCGGCACTCCATCAATACGATAATAATCCCCTGCCGAATGGATGATGGTACGGCGATCAAACAACATCAATTTACTGGCGGCAAATGCATATTCAGGGTGGGCTTCGAGGGCGCCGATTAATTCGGCCAGCCAAACTGGCGTAACTTCTGTGTCGTTATTGAGTAATACGACGTATTCACCCGAGGTCGTAGCGATGGCGGCATTACACGCCGCCACAAATCCTTGGTTGTGTGGCAATACGAGCAACTGCACCTCGGGATAATTGGTACGCACAAATGCAACTGAATCATCGCGCGAGGCATCATCAACCACGGTCACGCGCATATCGGCATGGCGTGTTTGGTGTTGCAAGGCGGCAAGACAAGTTTCTAAATGTGACTGCCCATTATAATTCGGCACGATGACGTCAATCATTACCACGCCTCATCCTACCGTTTCAACAAATGCCGTTACGGCTGCTTGCCACGGACGCAAGCGTATGCCCATTGCTGCGCCCACATGATTGGCAAGTGGCGTAAACATCGGCACCCGCCCAGGGCGCGGATAATCGGCCAGCGCTATCGGCTCGAGCGTGACGTCGTGACGTCCTGCAGCATCCAAGGCTGCCTGCGCCAACTCATACCGCGAACATGCGCCTTCGTTCACCAAGTGGTAGGTGCCATAGGCATCGCTGGTCATTAATTGGGCCAAGGCTTGTGCCACATCGCCAGCGTGGGTAGGTGACCCAATTTCATCACTAACCATTCGCAATATCGGACGTTCATTAGCGAGACGCAACACAGTGCGGATAAAGTTCCGTTCGCCGCCAAACAGCCACGCTACGCGCACAATGTAAAGTCGGTTGACAAGTTCACGTGCAGCGTGTTCACCGGCATATTTGGAGCGAGCATAGGGATTAATGGGGTTGGCGATATCATATTCACCGTAAGGATTTGTCGCAGTACCATCGAATACTTCATTGGTACTAATTGCGATCATACGTGCATTACTGCGCCGCGCCGCTTGGGCGACCCAACGCGTCCCCAATGCATTTATACGGTATGCCAAATCAGGATCGAGGGCACAGCCATCGACATTGGTCATGGCAGCGGCGTGGATAATGACTGCGGGGCGCAATGCCGCGATGACATCAGCAGTTGCAGGTTGGCTCAATTCAATGTCACCATGGCCCAGACCGACCACATCGTGGTGCGGTTGGAGCTGCGCCACCACAGCACGTCCCAATTGACCGTTGGCTCCGGTTACCACAATCCGCATGACGTCCCCAACTGACATAATTCTCAGATAATGGTAGAGCAACATTCCCAAAGCGTCAATAGTGCAATCCCACTCCGCAATTCAAAAAATCCAGTGTTTCCCGGGAGTGTTTGATTGACCACGGGGCGGATGTATGTAGAAAATTCGACTAAATCCCTTATTTTCCTCGTATATAAATCGATTATGCTACTATATAACCATCCAACATGAGTATTTTAGGAGCTTCGTCATGGTCACACACCCGCTCCAAGCCCAAATCGACGCCTATATTGATGCCAATTTGCCCTATTTCTTAACGATTTTGGGTGAACTCTGTGCCATCCCTAGTGTGGCTGCCCAAGGGCAAGGCATCGCGCCCTGTGCCCAACGGGTCGCCGAATTATTTGGTGAGGTAGGATTGATCGCCCAAATAATGCCCACGGCCGGTAATCCTGTGGTCTATGCGCACAGCGACAGTCACCACGCCCACACGTTGCTCTGCTACAACCACTACGATGTCCAGCCCGCCGAGCCGTTTGAACTCTGGAATTCTCCACCCTTCGAAATGACTCGTCGCGACGATATGTTGATCGCGCGTGGGGTCGCCGACGATAAAGGTGAATTGGTGAGTCGCATCGCGGCGATTGCCGCAGTCCGCCATGTCCTTGGTGAATTACCTGTCAACATCAAATTTCTCGTGGAAGGTGAAGAAGAAATCGCCAGTCCCAATTTGGCTCCGTTTATTTTGGCAAATCGAGAGCTGCTCAACGCTGATGCATGTGTGTGGGAATTCGGCACCCACAATGGTGCTGGTGAACCAATCGCATACCTCGGGTTACGCGGGATTTGTTACCTCGAATTATCGGTGGAAACGGCCAAAATCGACACGCATTCGGGTATAGCCGGCTCAATTTTGCCCAATGCTGCTTGGCGCTTGGTATGGGCACTCAATACCCTCAAAGATCAAGACGAAAAAATCCAACTTCCGAATTTTTATCAAAATGTAATTGCCGCTACCGCGCGCGATATGGAATTGCTCGCCGCGCTCCCTGATAGTGACGAAGAAATGCAAGAGTTGTTTGGTAATGCCTCGTTTTTGCATAATGCCCGCGGAGTTGAATTACGTCGCCGCGAGATTTTTGAGCCAACCTGTACGATTTGTGGCATTACCACTGGCTATCAGGGGGCTGGCCAAAAAACCGTATTGCCAGCGGCAGCCAGCGCCAAAGTCGACTTCCGGCTGGTACCCGACCAACGCCCCGAAGACGTGGTTGCCCAACTGCGAGCCCACTTCGATGCCAACGGCTTTGGCGACATCAAAATCAGCGTGGTTGGCGCAGGGCGCCCTGCACGCACAGACCCAGACCACCCATTGGTACAAACGTTGGTCGCTGCCGCCCACGACGTCTATGGCCGGGCCCCGCATATTTGGCCGATGTCCGGCGGGTCTGGTCCCAATTATCTCTTTTCGCATGAGCTCAATGTGCCGATTATCACGCTGGGAGTCGGGTATTCTGGGTCACGGGTGCATGCCCCCAACGAAAACATCCGTATCAGCGACTTTCGCAATGGGATTCGCCATATGGCGGCGTTGTTGTTACGACTCGGCAACATATAATTCAACGAATCATCCGATCCGGAATGGTGGTCCTGAGGAATTCAGCGTGACATATGACACATCCCAGCTTTGGATGGTGATTTGTTATTCCTCGGATGATTACCTATTGACCACACCAATTACACCGCGGACGGGCTGACAAACAGCATCCACAATGCATTTTAAAATACGTGCTATAATCCTAAGGTCAATTGAACGTATGGGACTAGTACGCGCATCCGCGAAGACCCACCTTCAGCACACCGATTACGGTAGCACCTGGCAAGATGTGCGGTTTGGTTCATACGGTGAATGGTCGTCAGTGGGGTGAGACCAGCGGGATTGGCTTAGAGTTGTTGTATATACGGGGCGTATGTCTCGTGACTGTCCATGGTGTGGACAGAGGAGTGAAGCGAATGCGTGTGAAGTTGTTTGTGGGTAACTTGCCGTGGCGGATGACCAGTGAGGAATTGAGCGATGCGTTCGCTCCTCATGGCGAAGTAATCAGTGCTCGGATTGTGATTGATCGTGACACCCAACGCTCACGCGGCTTCGGCTTCGTTGAGATGGAAGTCGACAATGTGGAAGATGTGATTCAGGCCACAAATGGCCTCGAAACGTTCGGTCGCCCCCTTCGCGTCAACGAATCAGACGAGAAGCCTGGTTTTGAACGTCCCCGTCGCAGTTCACGCGATGATAATCGCTACTAAATCACGCTAATTACCACGATGGGAAGCGGCCAGGGTGCGCCTCTTCCCATCGTGTTTTTTATCCCTACGATTTGACTCCAACTACCCTCCCCCCAAAAACAATTATCCGTTTACAATAACGCTGTTCCTCTATTTTTACATTCAAGGAGCTTGTCATGCAGATGACTCGACTTGGCCGCACTGGGCTTCAGGTAAGTAGCGTGTGTTTGGGCACTATGACGTTCGGGAATCAAGCCGATGAATCGACTTCGCATGCCATCCTTGATGTGGCCGTCAACAATGGCATTACGTTCATTGATACTGCTGATGTCTATCCCCTCGGTGGCGACTTTACAAGTGCCGGACGGACCGAATCGATTATTGGGACATGGCTGAAGGCGCGTGGCAACCGGCATGAGCTCGTGCTGGCGACCAAATGCCGTGGTGCAATGGCCCCCGGCGCCAACAACGAAGGATTATCACGCAAACACATTATGGCTGCTTGTGATGCCAGCCTGATACGGCTAGGCGTTGATTATATTGATTTGTATCAATTCCATGCCCCCGACCCCGATACCCCCATTGCCGAATCACTCGAAGCCCTCACTGACCTCGTGCGGGCAGGCAAAGTACGTTATGTGGGTTGCTCAAACTTTGCCGCTTGGCAAATCATGCAGGCGCTCTGGACCAGCGACCAGCGCCAGTTGGCGACATTTGTGTCGCTCCAACCCCGCTACAATATGCTATTTCGCATGATCGAAGACGAGATTCTGCCCGTGGCGCGCCAATACGGCCTCGGCGTCATCCCCTACAATCCCCTCGCTGGCGGCATGTTGACGGGGCGCTACATCAACCAACGCGCCGTCCAACCAGGTACGCGTTTTACCCTCAACAACAGCGGTGAGCTCTATCGCAAACGCTATTGGAACGATATGGTGCATGATGTAGTGGCTGATTTGCATGCCTACTTTAATGGTCGCGGGATTTCGTTGACACATGCTGCTTTGGCGTGGGTGCGTGCCCAAGCCGGCATCACTGCACCTATCATCGGCGCTAGTCGACCCGAACAACTTGCCGAATCACTCACCGGACTCGATCTGGTGCTGGATGCAGAGGCCATAGCCAAATGTAACGACGCCTGGTTTGAGTTACCCCGCGAACGTGATATTAGCGTCGCACGGCGGTAAATAGGTATATTGCCCACAAAAACAGGGATGGTTTTGCACCATCCCTGTTTTTGTGTGTAGTCACACAAATGGATTGGCGCTCGGCGTCAAAATCAATTCGGGGATGGTGGCACGCGGAGCAAGACTAGCTACAAATTGCACTACTTGAGCCACGTCATCGGCCTGCAACATGCCCGCCCGCCGTTCAGCACTGACCGGTGCTGGGCGTTTGTCGATGAGTGGGGTATCGACTTCGCCGGGGTGAAGCATGGTGGCGCGTACACCATGGGGCGATTCTTCTTGGGCCAGTGTGCGCACAAATGCACTGAGGCCACTTTTGGCAGCGTTGTATGATGCGCCACCCAGACTACTCGGACGCGGCACTGAAGTCGACCCAATCGCAATGATGATTCCTTTGGCGTTGCGCACCATTGGCAATGCTTGGCTGATGAGGTGGAATGCACCATTCAAATTCGTATCGATCATCATATGCCACGATGCAGCGGTCAGTTGCGCCATGGTACGCTCAGGGAGATTCGTGCCGGCAGCGCTGACCAACACATCGATACGCCCATGCATAAATTCGATTTGGGCGATTGCTTTGGAGACAACGTGTGGGTCAGTAACATCACACGGGATTACCACGCCTCGATCATGACATTGCAAGGCTATTTCTTTGAGGGCCTCAGTTCGTCGTCCCATCAACACAACCGTCGCCCCAGCTGCGGCGAAGCGCACCGCACAGGCCGCTCCAATACCGCTGCCGGCACCACTGATAACCACGATTTGATTCATGTTTCCTGCTCCCGTCGCGCGTCGCACGCGTTTTTACAAAAAGAAATAGTATGTCGATTCTCATGCCGCCCCGTCCCTTTTACGACGTTCCCTGTTGACGGGCATAGACGGACACGTGCGCAGTGCTTTGGGCATCAAACGGTGTTTTTTGCCAGTTGGCATAGCGGTGCACCAATTGCAACCCGGCCATGCGTGCCATCAAATCCATTTCGCCAGGGGTAATCAAGCGACAAACAATTGGTTGCATGCTGATGCCACTGGGTGATATACGCACATGATTCTCGGTGAGATGCTGGGTGACGGGGTCATAGCGGGCCACATCAAACACGACGGAGTCGAGGTTGACCTGCTCGGCATGTACATAATCTGATTTGCCACTCGGCATCCAGCTATGGGGCATGGCCGTTTCGACCACAAACACGCCATCTTCTGTCAGGTGCCGGGCTGCGTTGGCAAAGCAGTCAATCTGGCCATCGACCGTCAACAAATTGAAAATAGTATTGAAGACCAGATAGACTAGCCCGTAGCGCCGCTCCATCTGGACGGTACTCATGTCACCCTGGACGACGTGGATTGCGGCCCCTGCCGGCTTGGCATGCAGACGGGCTATCATGTCACGTGATAATTCTATGCCTTCGACGTCCATGCCGGTGGCGGCTAATGGTAGTGCAATGCGCCCAGTCCCAATGGCAAATTCGAGTGCGGATTGACTGGGAGCGAACGCCTGCAGAAATTCCACCGCAGCACCCTCGTCTCCCCGTGGCAGGTCATCATAGTGGGTGGCTACCGTAGCCCCAAAACTGCTGGCCGGGTCAAATCCTTTCATCAAGACTCCTTCGCTGCAACCACTGCGTTGGACATACGCATGCGTAAAAAAGGGCTGGTAGGGATTACCAGTGCATAGTTACTGCCAAAAATTCGTCGCGTTTGACGCGTAAGCCTTCATACATTTCAGGGGCGTTTTCGGCATGGACATGGTGGGTAATCATATTTTTGAGCGACAATTTCCCTGACGCCGCAAAATGCGCCAACAACGGCAAGGCTCGATCGCGAGTGAATGGGAAGTGGTCACGCACCGTGGTACCAATGGCACTGCCATGTGCGCCGGTAATCGTTACTGAGCGACCGTGCAGATCCCAATATGAATCGAAGTTTTGGATAATACCGCGGGGGCTTCCCACCAACACGACTTGGCCGCCATCACAGACCAATTTCAATGCATCTTGTAGGGCTGCAGGTACGCCAGTGGCGTCTACCACGACATCGGCGCGGCGTCCCAACAAGGCTTGAATTTGGGCGGCTCCATCGCCGTTGCTGGGGTCAATTGTTTGCACCCCATACACTTGCTCTGCCCAGGCGCGTCGCTGTGCGACGGCATCCACCCCGATAATCGGGTAAGCGCCGGCGGCAGCATATAAACGGGTGGCGATTTGACCAATCATTCCCATGCCGAGAATCGCAACTGCCTGCCCCAAAATCCGCTGTGATTGTACCAACGCCGTAAACGGAAAGCGTGCGAGGGACAACATGGCGGCATCGGGCGCCGGTACATGGGTCGCAATTGGCCAAATATCAGCGTCAGGGCCGACATCGACCACGGCATAGCTTTCGTGGCGCCCGGGCCAAATCACGCGGTCGCCCTCTTTGAATTGGGTGACCCCAGCACCAACCGCCACGATGTGGCCAACTGCACTATAGCCTGGGATAAAGGGGAACTTCGCCCATAAATTTGACGGGTCTTTCAGCCATTGATGGATGCCGGTATAAATTGCCAGTTCGGTTCCGGCACTAATTCCACTCGCTTCGGTGGCAATCACGACTTGATTGGCACCCGCTGCGGGGACATCGTATTCAACAAGTTCAACAGTGAACTCTTTGGGCATTACCACGCGTAAACCACGGGTCATGAGAATCTCCTTTGTGACAATCAACCTACTGAGCGACTATTGCGCGGTCCAACCACCATCAACCACCAAATCTGCACCGGTCATAAAGGCCGAGGCTTCAGATGCGAGGAACAAAATCGGTCCTTCGAGATCACGCAAATTGCCCCACCGCCCGATTGGTAAGCGCTCAATGAACCATTGGTATGCGGCAGGGTTGTTGAGGATGGGTTGGTTCATATCGGTGGCAAACGGTCCCGGGCACAACGCATTCACCGTCACACCACGGCTCGCCCATTCGAGTGCGAGGGTGCGGGTCAACTGTATCACCCCCCCTTTGGCAGCGGTATAGGGTGCGCGTTCGGCCAAACCAACATTCCCCAGCATCGAGCTAATATTAATTACTCTCCCCCACCCCCGTTCGAGCATTTGCGGGGCTAAGGCACGGGCACAATAAAAAGGCGCGGAAAGATTCAAGCGAATCAACTCATCCCATTTTTCGATGGGGTAGTCCACCGCAGGTTTGCGTAAATTGACACCGGCGCTATTGACCAAAATATCGACCCGCCCCACGGCGGTCGCCATCGCCTCTACTTGTGCATGATCACTGACATCGGCAGTATAAATAGTTGCTTTCTGAGCAGTGTTGGCATGAATCTGATTAGCCAGCGCTTGGAGTGGCTCAGCGCGCCGCCCCACCAATATCACATCGGCGCCAGCAGCAGCGAGCGTGTGGGCGAATACTTCACCGAGGCCACCAGAGGCACCGGTAATCAAGGCCACGCGGCCGTCGAGGCGAAACAAATCAAATGGGTTGGTCATCGCATATTCCCTTTGCTAGCAGGTATCAATGTGCGCAAATGGGCAACACTCTGAGTAAATTGGGTTTCTTCGTAGTCGCCAAGTGCCGAAGCGTCTTCGTCACGTTCCCAGGGGGTGCGCCAATCATCACTGGCACTGCGCACATGCTGGGCGGCAAATGCCAACAATGGACGGAGTGCCTCAATGCCGTATGGCGTGGGGTATCCTTGCCACCATGCCGGATCAAATACGCGAATATGCCGGGCGTTAATTGCGGCTAATTCGATATTGCAGGTGGCAGTTGGTGCATGCGCAGCCAACACCGCAAACAACGCTGGCAAATCGAGCACCCCTTGGCCGAGGGCACTCCGCACCAGCAAATAGCCTTGATTCGTTAAATAAAAATAATAGTCCTTGAGGTGTACATTCACGATGCGGTGGCCCAAGGCTTGGGCAAAGGCAATCGGGTCTTCGGCCACCGCCAGCGGATTGACGGCATCGAGTGTCACGCCAATATGGGCACCACCAACTTCATCGCATATGCGGATTAAGTCGGCGCTATTGAGATCTTGGTGGTTTTCGGGGGCAATCACCACGTTGTATTGTTCGGCCAACGGGCGCATTTTTTGCAAGACGGCAATTTGTTTGGTGAGATGTCCTTCCCAGCCGCCGGGGAAGGTAGCCCGGGCACCTTCGAGCATCCCACTCAGCATGACCCGTGCGATGGGTGCTCCTAAGGCTGCGGCAGCAGGGATTAAGGTCGTGAGCATTGCTTCATCGATCACAGCACCATCAAGCACCAACGCAATCCCCAATGAATCGGCCCGTTTGCGGAACTCTCTGAGGCCGTCGGGGGTGTGGTCTTTGATGATGTCGAGGGGAATTTCGATGGTGGCCAGATTATGGTACGCTGCCAATTCGAGTAATGAGTGCGCATCGTATGGCCGCGAGCAGACCCGGGCTGTACCCGCACCGGCAAAGCCACAACGCCATGGGAAGCTGTACGCAGCGAGTCCAATCGGATTTTGCCCGATATGCATTGACATGTTTATATACCTCTATAAAACCAAAAACAGGGTGTCTCATTATGATGAAACACCCTGCGCGTCTTATTTATTCGACATTGCCATTGGGGCGCAATACCGCTTTGGGAATGGCTAATTCTTCCATCGCCATAAAGCCTTCGTGCCAATCGAGCAAATCGAATTCAGTCACGAGCGGGGCGACATTGATTTGGCCAGTACCCATTAATTCGAGGATACGTTCCCAGGTGCCATGCAAGTGACTGAACGACCCTTGTAGGGTGGCGGCTTTGGCAACAAGCCGGTCGATACTAAAACCTACCGGAGCTGGCCCCCAACCGATTTTGGTGATTTGGCCGTTGGGGCGCACCATATCAAGGCTCTGGTCAAGTGTTTTTGAGACACCGACGGCATCCACCACCAAATGGGCGCCAAACCCGTCACCAGCATTGAGGACGGCACTCACGACGTCTTGTTCATCACTGACGAGTACATCATCGGCACCCATTTGTTTGGCGAGCTCGAGGCGATTGCCATCACGGCGCAAGCCCACGACACTAATCCGGGCCACCCCGGCCAAGCGCAATACCGCAATACACATCAACCCAATCGGGCCGGGACCCATCACCACGACGTGGTCAGCAGGACGTGGCCGGCTTTTTTCGATAATGGCGTTATAGGCCACACACCCTGGTTCGGTCAACGAGGCATGACTCATCGGCACATGAGCAGGGATGCGGTGCAAAATTCCCGGACGGCTAATCACATAATTGGCCATGGCACCGTCAGCACCAAAGCCAAAGCCTTTGCGGTTGGGGCACACATTGTATTGGCCAGCACGGCAATAGGGGCAAATTCCACAAACCCACGATGCCGTTTCAGAAACTACGCGTTCGCCTACGCGAAATTCAGTCACGCCTGCGCCTACGGCGGCAATCACTCCCGAGAATTCATGTCCGAGGATGCGTGGTCCTGGCATTTGATGGTTATCGCCTTGCCACACGTGAATATCGGTACCACATACGCCTACCGCCCCAACCTTCATCAATACCTGGCCTGCTTCGGGAGCAGGAACTGCGACTTCTTCGATTTGGGTACGCTCACGTGGGCCGCGATAAACGAGCCCCTGCATCGTTGCACTGCTCATAACGGTCATCCTTTTGTCTGCAAAAAATTGTCTGTGGGGCGATTATAACATGGAGCCACAGAAACAAAATAAAATCACTTTTACCGATGACCCTAACTCCATAGCCGAATCAATCTGAATGAAGCAATTCCTTGATCTCACCCATTAAAAAAATCAGTTCTCCGAAAACCAATTCCCCTACGTAATGTTCCAAGCGTACCTCCGTCATTGGTTTTTGCTCCAGCGTACTGCGGACCAAAAACCCCTCCACCAAAAACCAACGTGTGCTGAAGTTCCCGCATTTGAGAAGGCACATTTGCGTTTAAAAAGCTAAAGGGGATACTCACGCCTTCCGCGAGTATCCCCGGCTGCCTGCGTCCATCGTCATGCTACTGAAAATGAGGCCAAACGCGTAATTCAATGTTGACCGGTTGTTCCTGCCAAAACTGTGCTACCAGTTGGCCTGGAGCACTATCCATCGGTACGCTAAAGGCAACTCGACCGCCAAATCGCTGCCCTGGCTCTAGTATTTTGTACGTTAACGATAAATCAATTAATTCAGTGATTTTGGAGCTTGAGTGCCAATTGCCTTCTAAATCAACAATCGACAAGTCTGCATAATGAACGCGAATGGATGCTCCACCGACAGGACGATTATTGACTATCGTAATAATCCCGACCATAAACTTCATGCCGATCGACGCTCTTTGCCCTTTTAGTTTATTTATATACCGCACGTCACGAATAATAACCGTCATATCGTTCGCGCTATCACTATTCCAATAGCCCTTATTGGGCATGCTCGTTCGAAACGATACTAAATCTTGCGGTTGCAAAATGCCCGGCGTTGCCAAATAGTCTGCTAATACAAACGGTGGAGTAGCGCTCGCATTTGTCACAGCCGGTATCATTGCTCCCTGATGCGATTGTGAGAGCATCTCGCTGCCAAGCAACCCTAACATTACCCGGTATGGCACAGGGTTTTCGGGATGGTATTCAAAACGGGCGCGTTCAAATAATTGCACTTGCAATGATTGGTTATTAATCGTTTCTTGATACACACCAGTAATTGGTAAGCCAAATAGAGCGATGTTTTCGGCTATTGAAAATGCACCACGTTGATGTGAAGCGATCCCATGACTGCGCCAATAGGTATAAAAATCACCACAGACATATTGTTGGGGAGCCGCAAACCAATGACAATTTTTGCGAGCAGATTTCGCAATGCCATTGTTGTCGATTTCGTTGATTGTGCCTGGTTGGGGGATCCGTGACCCTGTTGTTTGCGCCAAATAATCAACCCCTAATAACCCTAATTGCACATCAAAAGGCGCTTTATTATTCGGGTGCAGTTCTATTCGATTTCGTTCAAATAATTGTGCACTAATCTGGACGCCATCAACGGTTGTTTGGGTTGCTGCACCAATTGGCAAACCAAATACTATAATCCCGCCATGCGTTTGCCAATAGGTCAGGATTGCGCCATCAATACAATAGCTCGTTTCGCTGAAACACCGTGCCGCAGCATACGCCGGGGTAAACCACAATCCATTCAATACACAAAAAATAGCTATCACGTACATTCGTAAGCGCATACGATCCCTTCCTTTATTTGGTTTTACTACAATTATTAGTATTCTACTTCTTTATTTCACAATTGCAAACAACCATTCAGTCACTATTTGTCAAAAAACTATCTTATAATAGCGTATTCTTCAGTATTGGTTGTTTTTGGCACAAAAAATTGAGGTGCGAGCACCTCAATAGCATAATTTTATAATTTCAATATCACGAAGAGGATTACTGGTGGGCGATAGTGGGCTCGAACCACCGACCTCATCCGTGTGAAGGATGCGCTCTAACCAACTGAGCTAATCGCCCGAACAACGTGTGAATTGTAGCATAGCAACAGGACAAATGCAACTCACCACCAGCCTTCCTTGACGAAATCAGGAATTCGGAGTACCATATTCCCAGTCTTAAGAGTAGGTAATAACCATGACACAACGTTCGCAAAAAAGCAACCGCTATGATGGGTATTACTTTACCGGCTCACAACTGAGACCGGCCTCTTCGCCATGATGACCACACGAAACGAACGTGAATACCGGCGAGAGGCACCAGCCTCCGCCGGTTTTGTTTTGGGGTTCTAATGACGTTTGGATGAATCTGATGAAATTCCAAGCCACTTGGAAGAGAATGAGCAATGAAGGGAGCCTCGTATGACCATTGCCTGTCGCGGCGTGCGTGGAGCCACTACCTGTAACGCCAATACGCGCGAAGCAATATTGGCAGCGACTACCGAACTCTTGCAGGCAGTGATTGCTGCCAACGGAATTGATGTGGCCGATGTTGCCAGTGTCTGGTTTACGACGACGGCAGATTTATATGCCGAATTCCCCGCTGTGGCGGCCCGACAACTAGGCTGGACAGACACCGCCCTGATGTGCACACACGAAATGAACATCCCTGGCAGTCTCCAAGCATGTATCCGTCTCATCATTCACTGGAATACAACACGTGCGCAATCTGACATCAGCCATATTTACCTCGCAGGTGCAATAGTCCTTCGTCCTGATCGTGCAAAGAACAAGTAGTTCATTTGCTTACTAGGAGCGCAATCATGGTTGTAATAATGCAAAACGCCGCCCCCAAAGAACACCTCGACGCGGTATTGGCTCGGATTGCCGAGTTCAATTTACGGGGGAGCGTCACCGTCGGTGAATCACAAAACATCGTTGGCATCGTTGGTACGCCGATTCCACCACAATTACAAGAGATGCTTGAAAGTATGAGCGGGGTGCGTGAAGTCGTGCGCATTTCACGACCTTACAAGCTTGCTACCCGCGAATTTCACCCCCGTGACACCATCGTCGACGTGAGCGGTGTCCTAGTCGGCGGCGGTTCGTCGATTGTCATGGCGGGACCATGTGCGGTCGAATCCGAGACCCAAATTATGACGGTGGCCTATGCCATCAAAAGAGCCGGTGCCCAGATGTTGCGTGGCGGGGCATTTAAACCACGCTCATCGCCCTATAGCTTCCGCGGCCTGGGTGAAGCTGCGCTCAAGTTGATGGCCAAAGCCCGCACCGAAACCGGCTTGCCGATCGTGACCGAAGTGATGACTCCCACCGACGTAACCTTGGTCGCCGAATACGCCGACCTGCTCCAAATCGGTGCCCGCAATATGCAAAACTACCAACTCCTCGAAGAAGTAGGGCGGTCTCAGCGCCCAGTGTTGCTCAAGCGCGGCTTGTCGGCCACCTTTGAAGAGTGGATGTTGTCGGCCGAATACATCATGAACCAAGGCAATCATAATGTGATTTTGTGTGAACGCGGCATTCGTACGTTCGAAACCGCCACACGCAATACCCTCGATCTCAATGCCGTCGCGCTCGCCAAAAAACGCACCCACCTGCCTGTCATCGTTGACCCGTCACACGGTACCGGCAAATGGTATTTGGTTGCGCCAATGGCATTAGCAGGATTGGCTGCCGGTGCCGATGGCTTGATGATCGAAGTCCACCCTGATCCAGACAAAGCGACGTCGGATGGACCACAATCCCTCACGCTCGACAACTTTGCCGCCTTGATGCCAAAAATCAACGCCCTCGCTGGCGTGTTACACTAACGACATTTGACAATATGGGTTGGGCGGCGTAATGACGCTTCCCAACCCCCAAAAAGGGTGTTATGACCATTACTTCAACAGAACTGGAATCCCTACGGGCGCGCTTTGAGAGCGTCCGTGGGCGACTTTGACTGGGATTCACGCCACCAATCGATAACCACCCTCGAACACCAAGCCGCTGACCCTGAGTTGTGGAATAATCCCAGCAACGCCCAACAAATCATGCAACGCCTCACCCGTCTCAAAGCCGAATTGGCTCGCTGGGACGACGTCCACATGCGCTTCGAGACCCTGAGCGAGTTCCTCAGCCTCGGCGATGATTCGCTCAACGACGAAATTACGAGTGAATATGCCCGTCTGCTCCGTGACGTCGACAAACTCGAAATCGAAGTCCTCCTGAGTGGTCAGTATGATGATCGCGATGCTTTTTTGGCAATCAAAGCAGGGATGGGCGGCACCGATGCCGCCGATTGGGCTGAAATGCTGTTGCGGACCTACACGCGTTGGGCCGAAACTAAAGGCTTTAAATGTACACTGGTTGACCAAACCATGGGCGAAGAAGCAGGCATCAAAAGCGCCACCCTCGAAATCCGTGGCGATTATGCGTATGGTCTCTGCAAAGCCGAAGCGGGCGTCCATCGCCTGATCCGGCTGTCACCGTTTAATTCTGCCAACACCCGCCAAACCTCGTTTGCCCTCATCGAAGTCATCCCCGAGGTTGATGACGCCCCGGAAGTAACGCTCAAGCCCGAAGACATTCGCGTCGATGTCTACCGCGCCGGCGGACATGGTGGCCAAGGCGTCAATACGACGGACTCGGCCGTGCGCTTGACCTACAAACCCGGGACTCCCGAGCAAATCGTCGTCACCTGCCAAAACGAACGCTCACAGATT
Source organism: Singulisphaera sp. GP187 (assembly GCA_943328915.2). GTDB lineage: Bacteria > Chloroflexota > Chloroflexia > Chloroflexales > Roseiflexaceae > UBA965. The sequence goes on from CALQBW020000013.1 coordinate 15,470, forward strand.
CAAAACAAAGAAACCGCCATGAAAGTATTGCGTGGCCGACTCCTCGAACGTGAACTCATTCGCCAGCGCGAAGAACGCGATCGCCTCAAAGGCGCCTTCCAAAAAGCCGACTTTGGCAGCCAAATGCGCAGTTTTTATCTGCATCCCTATACATTGGTCAAAGATCACCGCACCGACCACGAGACATCAAATGTCCAAGGCGTGCTCGACGGTGACCTCGATCCTTTTATTGATGCCTATTTGCGCTGGAATGTGGGGAGATAAACGACACGTGAACGGTGCGACAGTTCACGCCATGTCCACCACCCCTTTCCAAAAAAAAACACCACTGTCTCATCACCATTATGAGCCAGTGGTGTTTCGTGTTAATGAGATGGTGCCACATCACATAATTTGGGTCCATCCAAAAAGCCCCCAGTGGTGGCCGTCGATGTCAATGAAGGCGCAGATACATCAATCCATAGTCCTTTGGCTCAGTACATTCGGTGCCACCACTCGAAAGCAATGGGTCATCATCAAATCGACCGCATCACGGCGTTCGAACGCCAGCGCAATAATCACTTCGCATGATGTCTTGGGGTCGGCGATGGTTGGTTTGGTGAAACGGGTAAACTCAGCGACTTCCAACAGCATGGCGTAGTTTCTGCGCTGATAATCATGCATGTCGTCGTCTCGCTGGCAAACTGCGGATTGAACGAAAACCGAGCGCGCTCCAAAAACGCACTGGCGCCGACAACCTGCAACAGGGAGGAGCACAAACATTTTGTTCGCCAAGAGACATCTCCATACTATTTTGGAATGAGCATTCGGTACCGCCCAATCCACGAAATACATTGCACACGTGCCGTGAATTCTGCACCAAATTTGTCCAGATTTTATCAGAAATCCAAATTATTAAGGTGCTGAATCATCGGTTTTCCACCAGATACCTGGACTTTTTGCAATCCTGTTGCTGAACACAGACCCGCTTTTCATCGATAAATACCATAACGTGCAGCAGAAAATTACCCGTCTCGGCAATGCCACACATGCAAACCCATTTGGTGCTTTGAAATAAACGGTTTTTTGCTATAATTAATCATCCCTATCATAACGAGTTCATCATGATGCGCTTTCTTGCTCCAAAAATATTTTTGTATATTCTTTTGTTGATGTGTGCACCGCTCACCGCGTGTAGCATGGCGCTGGTGCCCGTCAAAGCAGCCGATGTTGTATCTGACAGCGGTTTTAACATCGAAACTGATGGCTTTACCTTTGAAAATTACGCAAGTGCACCCGATATCGTGAACCTCAAACCCAATGACATGCGGCGCTTGTTTGGAGACAAAGCCTGCATTCGGCTCACCAATAATGACTGCACAGTCACCCCGCCGGTGTTGCAGTGGATGAACGATGCGAACGCCGCGATGAATAATGGCCATTGTGAAGGCATGGCCGTCACAAGCCTGCATTTGTTCCATAATTTATTACAACCTGCCACATTTGGCGCCGACAAAACCGATGCGATCCCGCTCAACGCCAACCAACGCCTCCAATCAGAAATCGCCTATTGGTGGGCTACCCAACGCACCATGCCAACCTACACCAATGTTGTGCACGGAAAACCGAGTCAACTCATCAAACTCCTGGCAGATTCATTGAAGCAAGGTCAGCGCGCTGCTGTTTTTTTTACGGTCGGAATCTATATGCGCGACATGACCGGTGGCCACGCCGTGACCCCAGTATCAATTACTGATTTGGGCAATAATGTGGTGGGGCTCAATATTTATGACAACAATTACCCCAAAGAATTACGCACGATTACCGTCGATTTAACCAACGACACATGGCATTATGCCGGTTCAAAAGACCCCAATGATCAAAGTGCACTTTACGAAGGTGATGCAGAGAGTCATTCGCTTGAATTGACTCCATCCCAGCCGCGCCTCGAAGTCCAAAATTGTGATTTTTGTGATGCGACCACCCAAGCAGCCCCCAAAGGGAATCGCACATTTTTGATTGCCAGCAATGGTGATGCGATTACCCATCCAGATGCAACGACGGTATTTGTCACCGCTGATGGCAAGCGCTTAGGGTATGTCGATGGCGTACTCATCAACGAAATAGCCGGCGCAAGTGTGACCGTGTTCAAAGGCGCACCCTCAGTCTGGGATACCACAGGCCAACCAGTATTTACGATCCCCGCAGGAATCACCGTCACATTACAAATCCAACATACCGGTAATAACACCTTCACCATTAGCGCCTATGGCAATGGCAGCGTCATCAAAGTCAGCCAATTCACCGTATCTACAAATAGCAAAAGTGATTTGCAGTTTGGTGACGCTATTGGGTCTATCCAAATCAATAGCACTAGCACAACCAACCCAACTATTTATTTTGGTGCAGTCAACGATAGCACCCATACTGCCAATGCAACCCAATTTTCAAATCTCGTTGTTCCTGCCAATAGTCCGATCACTATTGCCTTTGACCCAATGACCAACAACTACACTATCAAAAGTACAACTACAAACAGTTATGATCTCGAAGTACGCATATCGAATCAACAAACTGATTATTTGTATACGGCACTGGATATGACGATTCCACGTGGGCGCGTCGTCTTTAGCGTGACGCAAATTAACAGCAATAGCGCGACGGTCACGTTCAACATCGATACCAATGATGATGGCAATTATGATGCCCAAGCAAATATCCCAGACCTCACCCAAATATCACCAACAGCGACAGCGATATCATCAGCCACACCCGTACCATCAGCCACCGCCACGGTGGAATCGTTTACGCCAACTGATACGCAAGTACCGTCCGCAACGAATGTGCCGTCAAAGACACGAATCCCTTCTTCCACACCCACACTGGTTACGACGACTGCGCCTACCGAAACCACTATCCCCACGCCACTTCCTACCGATACACCGTTACCGACAGTGACGAATGCACCTCCGCAAAAACCAACTCCCCCCAGTAGACCACGTGAACCACCACCGCCAACCCCCTAAGGAGGCAACAATACATTTCACCACGTAAACTCTCTGCACGAATCATCGCGCAGAGAGTTTGGCTATTCAAGGTTGGAACATTATGCTTTGGCCATATTTATTCATGCGTAAATTGCACTATTGGAATACCGCTGCGCTGATGACACCACCATTATCATTTACACCACAAACCGACCGGGATTCAATCGACGTTGCGGGTCAAATTCATCTCGAATGCGCACCATCACATCAAGTCCCCCCACTGGAGCATGCCAATACGTAGCGAGATTCGTGGCAGTGGTTGCCACCCAAACTGCTTCAGGAAGCGCCATCAGCCATTGGTCTTGCGCACGTGCCGTGAGCTCAGTTAATCGCACATACCCCACGCCGATACTTGCCCGGGCATGAATTTGCGGATTCCCCCCCAGCGCCTGCCCCAAATCACCAATCCGCTCTACCACATCACCCACAAACGCCGGTAAGGTGGCCCAGCGGATCATCATTTCACCATCTTCGAGCTGCGCAACCGCAGAGGCATCAGCAATGATTTGCCAGCATTTGGTATGCGCTTCATTATAAAAAATCGTCGTGGCACCGGCGTGAATTTGGGCGCACTGCAGGAGTTCGGTGATGTGCCGATCTACCGCAGCTTGTGGTCCTTCACAGGCCAACGCTACCCCCCACGACCCCATGACCCCGACACGCTGCAACAGTGTGGTATCGAGCAATTCGCAGGTCACTGGAGTCAGTTGCGATTGCATTACATCAGTTATATACGCAAATGCGTAATCCGATTGGGTAAATGTCGCAACGACTGTGGCGGTGACTGGCGGGATCGGGATGAGCTTGAAATTGGCCGAAACAATCACCGCCAACGTGCCAAAGCTGCCATGATAGAGCTTCATCATGTCAAAGCCACTGACGTTTTTGACGACCATTCCACCGGCACGTGACGGCTGCCCATTGACTTCGACCACCCCAATGCCAATCATCATGTCCCGCAAAATACCATAAATAGCGCGACGGGGGCCATCAGTCGCGGTAGCGATCATGCCACCTATCGTGGTTTGGTCGGCCAAGGCTGGATCAACCGGCAACATTTGACCGTGTGTTGCGAGATACGTCCGCAACACACCCATCGTCATCCCCGCTTCTACCGAAATCGTCAGGTCGTTGGGCTCGTGTTGTAATACCCGATTGAGCGCAGTGGTGACAATCACCAAATCAACACCAATGGGAGGCGCGCCGATTAATTGATGCGTGCCCCCACCCCATGTCACCACCCGCCACCCGTGTTGTCCAGCAAGATGCACCAGTGCCGATACATCGGCACTGGTCTGCGGCACTGCTACCCGCGCTGGTACGACTCCATGCACGGCATGCGTATGACACAGCGTATCATCAGTCGAAATTAAAGCACTAATATCTGACATCAAAAATCCTTTTCAGTACTTATTTATGCATTAAAATTTACAACCACGTACCAGCGGGCACGTCACCGATTTCGTTGGCGGCAATGGCATGTTGACGAAGTTCGGCGAGCTCGCCACATCCTTTGCTGGCAGGGAATATCTTACCGGGGTTGAACAATTCACGGGGATCAAACGAGCGGCGCAACCCGGCCATCGCAGCCAAATCGGCCGTGGTAAACAAAATATCCATGAAGTCGCGTTTTTCGACGCCAATGCCATGCTCGCCACTCACCACGCCACCGAGGCGCACCGATTCTTTGAGGATTTCGGTGGCGGCACCGAGGGCCCGTTCGAGTTGGGCCCGGTCACGGCGATCAAACAAAATCAATGGATGCAAATTGCCGTCGCCCGCATGAAACACGTTGGCGATCGGCAAGTGGAAATCACGGGATACATCCCCCACATGTGCCAAAATAGTCGGCAACTTGGTACGGGGCACGACGGTATCCACCAAATAATAGCTAGGGGACAAGCGTCCCATTGCGCCAAAAGCGTTTTTGCGGGCGGCCCAGACTTGGGCTTGCTCGGCGGGGGTAGTAGCAGGGCGGACTTCGATGGCGCCGTGGTCGCGACAAATCTGGGTCACATCGCGCAACAAATCATCGAGGCCTTCTTCGACCCCGTCGATTTCGATCAGCAGGGCCGCCCCCGCACTTTCGGGTAGCCCTAGTTTATACATGCCGTTGACCGCTTTGATGGCCAGTTTGTCCATCATTTCGAGAGCAGCGGGGAGGAGTCCTCGTGCAATAATCGTCGAGACCGTTTGTGAGGCAGACGGGATATCGGGGAAGAGTGCCAGCACCACCCGCAACGATTCGGGCAGGCGCGTCATCCGTACCCATGCTTCGGTGACGATGCCAAACATCCCTTCGGAGCCAGTCATCACCCCCGCCAAATCATAGCCGACGGTGTCGACACTGCCATTGCCCGTCCAAATCAGCTCACCGTTGGGGAGCACGGTGCGCAATGCCAGCACATGGTTGGTGGTCATGCCGTACTTGAGGCAGTGCGGGCCACCACTGTTGTTGGCGATATTGCCGCCGAGGGTACAGGCTTTTTGGGACGAAGGGTCGGGCATAAATGCATAACCGTAGTTGGCGAGGTGTTGCGATAATTCCCAATTAATCACGCCAGGTTGCACGAGGGTCCTTTTGTTGCGTGTATCGACTTCGAGGACTTTGTCCATGCGGGTGGTGGCAATCACAATCCCACCATGAATGGGGGTGGCACCGCCGGACAAGCCAGTCCCAGCGCCACGCGCCACCACTGGCACACCGGCAGCCACCGCCAGTTTGACCACAGCGGCGGTTTGGCTGCTTGAGCGGGGTAACACGACCAGATTAGGCGCATGTAAATCCATGACGCACCCATCGGCCTCATAGGTGAGTAGCGCCGCTGCGCCATCGATTACACCATCGTGACCTACAATTTCACGGAGCGCGGTTACCAGTTGGGTCAGTTGTTGCATAATTGTTCATTTCATTGCATTTATGTATATAGTTTCACTATACCATTGATAGCAGGCGCTTTTAATTTGCGGCTCGGCACGTTGGCTATGGTAGGGCGGATTTCAATAATGCTTGCTCATAACAATTGTGTCCCATTACGAGTTTGCGAGGGATTACGGTTACCGATGGCGAAAGCATGCGAATTTTCGCATTTGGTGAAAACAAACAAACTTCTGTAATCGAATTTGTATTCTATTCCCACAAAACAGCGATTATTTGCATTGACGAAAGTGAATAAATCCACTAGAATACGAATAACATACATTTAACACTCCATAATTGGATAGCAATTTAACCGGTCCAATCATTGAGTAATGTGTGCATCAGATTTCCGTTCTTTTCGAAAGGATCAGAACACATGCAAATTGCTTCTTCATGGAAGCGCAGCGCAGCCCTTTTGGCAGCTGCCCTGTTGTTGCCGTTGCTCGTCGCTTGTGGTGGTGCAGCTCCTGCAGCTGAGCCAACCAAGGCCGCCGAACCAACTGCTGCCGCCGAAGCCACCATGGCTCCCGAACCGACCGCCGCTCCTGCTGAGCCAACCGCCGCTCCTGCTGAGCCGACTTCAGACCCCAAGTCATTGAAGATCCTCTACTGGCAGGCCCCCACCGTGTTGAATCCCCACGTGTCATCGGGCACCAAGGACTTCGACGCCGCCACCGTCATTCTCGAACCATTGGCCCACTACAATGAGAAGGACGAATTGGTTGCCTACTTGGCCGAAGAGATCCCAACGATCGAAAATGGTGGCGTTGCAAAAGACGGTACCAGCGTAACTTGGAAGCTCAAAAAAGGCGTCAAGTGGTCAGATGGTACGGACTTCACGGCTGACGACGTAATCTTCACGTGGAAGTACGCTTCAGACCCCAAGACGGCCGCCACCACCGCTTCGAACTACAACATCATCAAAGACATCACGGCTGTTGATGCCAACACCGTGAAGATTACCTGGGCTGCCCCGACCCCGAACCCCTACGGTTCGTACGTCAGCTTCTCAGGGATGATTCTCCAAAAGAAGCAATTTGAGAACTGTATCGGTGAAAAGGCTTTGACCGATGCTGCTTGTCAGGCTGCCAATTTGGCCCCAATCGGAACCAACGCCTACATGTTGAAGGAATTCAAGCCAGGTGACACCGTTACCTACGTGAAGAACCCAGCATACCGCAACGCCGACAAGACTGCATTTGACAATGTCGAAATCAAGGGTGGTGGCGATGCCGCGACCGCTGGTAATGCCGTTTGTCAGACCGGTGAAGCCGACTATGCGTGGAACTTGCAAATACCGAAGGCCGCCCTCGAGCCAATTTTGGCCGGTGGCAAATGTCAGCCAATCGCCGGTGGTTCATTTGGCGTCGAGCGTATCGTTGTCAACTTCGCCAACCCCGATGCCGCATTGGGCAAGAAGCGTTCAGAGCCCAGCCAGCCCCACCCATTCTTGACCAACCCCAAGGTGCGTCAAGCAATCAACATGGCCATCGACCGCCAGGCCATCGTCGATAACCTCTATGGCCCAACCGGCGTTGCCAACTGCAACATCTTGGTTGTACCAGAGTCAGTCAACAGCAAGAACACCAAGTGTGATCGCGACATCGAAGGCGCCAAGAAGTTGATGGACGAAGCCGGCTTCCCAGAAAAAGACGGCGTTCGCGCTGACAAAGATGGCAAGCCCTTGGCCCTCTACTTCCAGACCTCGATCAACTCACTTCGCCAAGGCGAACAAGCCATCGTCAAGAGCAACCTTGCAGAGCTCGGCATTGCCGTGAGCCTCAAGGCTGTTGACGCTGGTGTCTTCTTCTCCGGTGATGTGGGTATCGACGACACCTTGAACAAGATGTATGTCGACATCCAAATGTACACCAACGGTCCTGACGGTACTGACTCAGCTGCATATCTCAAGGGCTGGACCTGTGAGAAGATGAATTCAGCCGAAAACAAGTGGAACGGTGGCAATGACGGCCGTTACTGCAACAAGGACTATGATGCCTTGTTTGCCAAGTACGACGCCGAATTCGACATCGCCAAGCGCACCGCTTTGGCCATCGAAGCGAATGACTTCTTGATCAACGATAACGCTGTGATTCCGTTGGTCAATCGCCGCACACCAAATGCCATCATCAATGGTCTCGTCGGCCCAACGTACAACACGTTTGACTCGGGCTTGTGGAACATCGATTCCTGGCACAAGTAGTCTCGTCGCTGGATGGAGGTTGGGCTTGCCCCAACCTCCATTATTTACACCCTCCTCATTTCCCCCCCTTTTCTCTTTGAACACCGTGGAGGTCACTCCATGACCCAATACATTATTCGCAAGATACTGGTTGCTTTTCCCACACTATTAATCATTAGCGTGTTGATTTTTGCGGTATTAGCATTGGCACCAGGTGACCCGTTGGCACAATTTGCCTTGAATCCAGCAATTCCCGCATCTACCCGCATTCGTATTCGCGAGCAATTTGGTTTGGATAAACCTTGGTATGTACGGTATTACAAGTGGTCCACATCAATGGTGCAGGGAGAATGGGGTTTTTCATTCTCTTCAAAATCTCCGGTTATAAACATTGTGATGCAACGCATTCCCCAGACTTTACAAGTCGTTGGGATCTCGTATTTGCTTGCCATTTTGATTGCGATTCCGATCGGTGTGATATCGGCAGTCAAACAATATACTATTTTTGACCAAGTGGCGACCTTTCTGTCGTTTATTGGCGGTTCATTGCCCTCGTTTTTTACCGGGCTTTCGTTCATGTTGATTTTTGCAATCCACTTCCATTGGTTCCCGATTGTATATAGCACGACATTAGAAATTACTAATTTTGCCACGCTTAAACAAGCAATCAATCAGATGGTGCTACCGGTATTAGTGCTCGTCGTCCAGCAAACCGCTTCGCTAACCCGGTTTATGCGTTCATCGATGCTCGATAATTTGCCCCTTGATTATGTCCGGACGGCGCGTGCCAAAGGCTTGAATGACTGGACGGTGATTACTCGCCACGTGGTTGTGAACAGTATCATCCCCGTCATCACCCTAGTGGCGCTCGGTATCCCAGGAATTTTTGCCGGTGCCATCATCACCGAAAACTTATTCCGCGTGAATGGGCTCGGGCAATTGTTGGTCACATCCATCCAAAACTCTGACACCCCAGTGGTAATGGCACTTTCGTTCATCTTCTCGATTTTGGTAGTTATTTTCAATGTCATTGCCGACATCATGTACGGTATCTTTGATCCACGTGTCAAGTACAACTAAGCACTGAATAAGCGGAAGGTATCCTTTATGGTTGCAATCCCTGCGGATACAATAGCAAATGAAATCGCTGAATTTGCCAATAAAAAACCTCGCACGTTGTGGGGAGATGCATGGCGCCGGTTTAAACGACATCGTTTAGCTATTTTTGGCTCAATTGTAATGCTTGTGATTACCGTCAGCGTGTTAATTGGCCCATATGTATGGACGGTCAATCGCGAAGAACTTGACTTTACTGCCATCATGAGCCAACCTGTGGTTGCCCACCCCTTTGGGACTGACGACCTTGGGCGTGACCAGTTTGCCCGGGCCTTGTATGGCGGGCGTATTTCACTATCAGTTGGATTCGCCGCAATGGTTATTGCGGTATCGATTGGGACATTGATTGGTGCAGTGTCGGGGTATCTGGGGGGCTATGTCGACGAAGTATTAACATTTATCACCAACTTGTTTTTGTCATTGCCAACCCTACCGTTGTTGTTGCTGACCGTCTACTTGTTCCGCAATGACGTCACTGCCAAACTGGGACTTGAGTTTGGCATGTTTGTGATTGTGGTGGTGATGGTCGGTGTGCTCGCTTGGATGCAGACGGCCAGAATTGTACGGGCGCAGTTTATTACGCTCAAACAAAAGGAATTCGTGGAAGCGGCGATTTGTTTGGGAGTCAAACGGTCAGACATCATGTTCCGCCATATTTTGCCCAATGCCATGAGCCCGATTATTGTGGCTGCTACCCTCGAAATCGGAAATGCGATTTTGAGCGAATCGACCCTATCATTCCTTGGTATCGGATTCCCGCCTGACACCCCCACCTGGGGACGGTTGGTCACAGACGGCAGCCAGTTTTTGCAAACGACCGGCCATCTTGCGTTAATTCCGGCCGCCTTAATTTTCATTACCGTACTCAGTATTAACTTCATGGGTGATGGCTTGCGCGATGCGCTTGACCCACGCTCACGCCTCTAGGACGGTCATGCAATCACTTCGCATAGCCATGCTTGCGCCCTTCGGTATCACACCGAAGGGCACTCTGTTGGCCCGTATGCTGCCCCTTGCCAATGCTTTGGTGCGGGCAGGGCACTCGGTGCAGATCATCGCCCCCCCCATCCACAACCCCCAAGATGCCGGTACCACTGTGGTGCATGACCGCGTGCCAGTCACCCATACCCAGACCCCGACGTGGCCGAGTGTGGCGGGTGTTGCCCAGCAAAGTCTGGCGTTGTGGCGGAGCGCCATAACCACTACCCCCGATCTGATTCACCTGTTCAAACCCAAAGGGCAGGCAGGCCTCGCCGCCCACTACGGACGGATCGTGGCACCACGCATCCCGCTGGTGGTCGATTGTGACGACCGCGAGGGGCGGGGTGGCTGGAATGACCAGCTGGCTTACCCGGCCAGCGCCAAAGCGTTGTTTGATTGGCAAGAAGCCCGCCTGCCGCAAATCGCCCAGAGTGTCACCGTGGCCAGCCGGACACTTGAAGGACTCGTGTGGGCACAAGGAGTCGCTAGGATGCGCGTGTTTTATATACCCAACGCCGCAGACCTAGGACAGGCGCCAGCTCCCGTATTGCGCACGCCAACACGGCTGTTGTTGTATACGCGCTTCTGGGAATTTCGCTTGGACGACCTCATCGCTACCATGCAGCACATTGTCAGTGCACGCCCCGACATCCAGCTGACGGTGATTGGCAGCGGAGAGCATGGCGAAGAGCACCAACTCCTCGAATTGGCGCAGACTGCAGGGATTGCCCGGCATTTTGAATTCCGCGGCTGGATGCAACCACACGATATCCCCGCAGCGCTCGCCGATGCCGGCATAGCATTGGTGCCTGTCGACGATACATTGATTAATCGCGCCCGGTGTTCGGCAAAATTGCTCGAATTACTGGCAGCCGGCTTACCGGTGGTCGGGAATGATGTCGGCGAAATGCGGACATTTGTGCACACCGGCGTAAACGGCATCCTCACGCCACCACGGCAACCGCAGGCGCTCGCCGACGCAGTGCTTGCCCTGATGGCAGACCAGTCACGCTGGCACGCAATGCAGCGAGCGGCCTACCTGAGTGCCCAACAGCACACATGGGACAGTCGTGTCAGCGCCGCCGAGGCAGCCTACACCGTCGCCCTACACTAACGCCAGTCCGATCAAAAGCGCAATGACGGCGCTGACAATAAATAGCCCTTGGTCGCGCAGGTCACTCCATTGGAACCCACCTCGTGATGGTGTTTCGTAGCGCACGCCTCGCCAATAGGTGACATTGCCAATGCGTTGTTGTTGGCGAATGCGTTGGATAATCACCACTGCATGGCCAATCCCTACCGCCAACAACGCAACGCCGATGATGCGCGCAGACACAATGTGATTGGCTGCAACAAGCAGTAATACGAGCGTCGCTAACGGCCAACGCCAAATAGGCGCAATATACAACCGATTCATACAATTCCCCCAAACGAAATTCGATCATCATAACGACTACAGTATAATAACGCTACCGAGACTATTTTTGTTCTCAAAAGGCGGCCGCCATGACTCAATCTTCACATTCTTCACCAACTCTGCATGCAACGTCACGAGGATTGTACGGGCATGTGATTCGCGGCACATTGTGGGTGGTCATGGTGAGCTGTATGTATATCGGGGTGGTCACGTATATGGTGCTGCGCCAAAGCCAACTCGACCACACTCAAACGGCCGATGCCGCTATTGTGCTTGGTGCAGCAGTGTGGGACGGCAATCCCTCGCCGGCCCTCAAAGCCCGGCTCGACCACGCCCTGGCGTTGTATCAACAAAAAAAGGTTGGGTTCATCATCGTCACTGGTGGCACCGGTACCGGCGATACAATGTCAGAAGCGGCAGCCGGTGCACGGTACCTCGAAGGACTTGGGGTGCCAGCCACGGTAATTCTGCAAGAAACCACCGGGCGTTCGACATACCAAAGCCTCAAAGCAACAGCGGTCATCGCCAAAATTAATAACATTAACAACGTGTTGCTGGTCAGCGATCCATTCCATATGTTGCGATCACTCAAAATGGCCGGCGATTTAGGATTTACGGCGTTCGCATCACCGACCACAACTTCGACAAGTTTCACCGCTGTCATGAATACATGGCAATATATTTTGCGCGAAGCGGTGGCCTACACTGCGTATTTGTTTACCAATCAATGATCTGCGGTCTCATACAGACCGCAGCCTGCTGTGTCTCGCCCAGTTTAGCCGCGACGATTGACCACTGACCGGGGCGACTCGCCTTGGAGCATACGGGCGATTTCGCGTGCGGCAAACTGTTGCAAACGCACCAAAGAATCTTCGGAATACCAGGCGATATGGCAGGTGAGCAGACAATTGGGGACGCTCCGCAATGGGTGGTCGGCCGGCATCGGCTCGATATCGAGCACATCCAAGGCGGCTCCGGCAATTTGTCCCGCCTGCAAGGCGGCCGCAAGGTCAGCGCTATGCACCACCCCGCCACGGGCCGTGTTAATGAGGTAGGCAGTTTTTTTCATTTGTGACAACGTGGGAGCACTGACAAAATGTCGGGTTTGATCGTTGAGTGGTAAGTGCACACAAATAATATCGCTGGTGGCAAAGAGTGCGTCGGCGGTTAACCCAGTGACCTGGTGCGCGGCAAACACCTCCGCGGTCACATAGGGATCGTAGGCCTGCACTTGCATGTTGAAAGCCTGAGCGCGCTTGGCGACTTCTTTGGCGATATTGCCAAAGCCGAGCAAGCCTACTGTTTTGGCAGCTATCCCCATGATGGGATGAAAGGTGTTGTCGTTCCAACGGCCGGCGGTGACATCGTTGACGATGGCCGGGATTTTGCGCACCATCGCCAGCAACAACGCCAACGTATGGTCGGCTACTTCTTGGACGCCGTAATCGGGCACATTGACTACCATCACGCCATGTTCGGTCGCCGCCGCCACATCGACACTGTCATAGCCCACGCCATAGCGCACTACTATTTTGAGGTTGGGCAAGGCGGCAAAAACCTCACGGGTGATAGGGGCATATTGATTGAGTAAGGCCACCGCATCACCACACTGGGCGATAACATCGGCGGCAGTACGGCACTGGCGGCCTATCACGGTGCATCCGAGTGGCTCCAATATCGCCCGTTCGTAATCAAGATGGGTGTAGGTATAGTCGGTGACATAAACGTTTTGCATGATAACGGTCTTTCTGATCGGGTAAAAATGACATTCAACGGGTGAAATCGGGGTACTACGACTGCCCCGCCTGCATGGCTTCGAGGACGGCGATAATTTGCGCAAGCCAAGCCGTTCCGACGGCTTGGCGCGTAAAGCGCACAAACTGCGGGCCGATTTTGACAATGCGGTCGCGCAAATACTGCCGTTGCAATCGCGCCCGTACCGCCTCGTTGCCGTCGGGCAAGCGGATGATGTATTCTTGCTCCGAAGCCACCACCGACGGCACCCCAACCTGGAGTGCCAGGCATTTGATATGCAACCACGTCAACAGGTTTTCGACAGGGTCAGGTGGGCGGCCAAAACGATCACGCAGCATTTGGCGCAAACCGCGCACCGCCGCCACCGTCTGGGCTTCGGCCATATGCTGGTAGGTCGACAAGCGCACTTGATCGTCGGGAATGTAGTCGACGGGCAAAAAGGCGTTCAAGGGGATATCAACGGTGACCAAAGGCGTCACCAACACCTTTTCGTCTACCTTGATATGGCGTTGCAAATGCGCAGGTGCAGCGGGTAACGCAGGCGTAATGGCCGTTGCAGTCACCAGCGGTGTGGCTTGTTGATGGTCAAACCGGAGCTTCATGGCGCGGACGGCTTGCTCGAGCAGACGCGAATAGAGGTCAAAACCGACGGCAGTAATTTGGCCACTTTGTTCGGCACCCAGCACATTGCCAGCGCCGCGAATCTCGAGATCGCGCATGGCGATGCGGAACCCCGCCCCCAATTCCGTCGCTTCTTGAATCGCTTGCAGGCGTTCGTGGGCCTCGACGGTCAATGGTCGGCCGGGGGGAATACACAAATAGCAATAGGCCCGTTGCGAGCTCCGCCCGACCCGGCCGCGCAACTGATAGAGCTGTGCCAAGCCATAAAAAGGGGCATCGTCGATGATGATGGTATTGGCCGACGGCACATCGAGGCCGTTTTCGATGATGGTGGTACAAATCAACACATTGGTTTTGCCGGTATAAAAATCGAGCATGACCCGTTCGAGTTGGTGTTCACCTAATTGGCCATGGCCGACACTGATTTTGGCGTGGGGTACGAGGCGCTGCACCACATCGGCGAGATGATAAATCGATTGTACGCGGTTGTGGACCACATAGACTTGGCCGTCGCGCTCGAGCTCACGCTCGATGGCGTCTTTGATTTGGCGTTCGTCGCGCTGGATGAGATACGTTTTGACGGGCATGCGATCTTCGGGGGGTGTTTCGATGACACTCAAATCGCGAATCCCCGCAAGCGACATATGCAAGGTACGCGGGATGGGCGTAGCCGTCAGTGTCAACACGTCGATGCCCGCTTTGAGTTGCTTGAGGCGCTCCTTGTGGCGCACGCCAAAGCGTTGTTCTTCGTCGACAATCAACAGCGCCAGGTCTTTGAACAGGACGTCGTTGGACAAAATCCGGTGCGTGCCAATCAGCACATCGACGGTACCACGGGCGGTACCATCGAGAATTTCGGCTTGTTGTTTGGCGTTGCGGAAGCGCGAAATCAGTTCGATTTTGAACGGGAACGCCGCCATGCGCCGGCTAAAGGTTTCGTAGTGTTGTTGGGCCAACACGGTGGTGGGCACCAGCACCGCTACTTGTTTGCCATCTTGGATGGCTTTAAATGTGGCCCGCAGTGCCACTTCTGTTTTGCCAAACCCTACATCACCACACACCAAGCGATCCATGGGGCGGTCAGATTCCATGTCGTGTTTGACATCGGTAATGGCATTGACCTGCCCGCTGGTTTCGGTATAGGGGAAGGCTGCTTCGAATTCGCGTTGCCACTGATTGTCGGGGGCAAAGGCGTGGCCTTTGCTGGTGCTGCGTTTGGCGTAGATGGCCAACAACTCGTCGGTGAGGTCTTCGACCGATTTACGCGCTTTGCGTTTGGCGCGCTCCCATTCTTGGGTGCCGAGGCGGGTCAAGCTGGGCTCGGCATCACCGGAGCCGATATAGCGTGAAACGCGGTCGACTTGGTCAACGGGCACATACAGGCGGTCGCCGGCGGCATAGCGCAGGTTGAGGTATTCACGTTCGATGTTGTCGATGGTGCGGCGAATCATGCCGTCGTAGACCGCGATACCATGCTCGATATGCACCACATGGTCGCCTGCTTGCAGCCCACGCAAAAACGCCGCCCGCTCTTGGGTGTGGCGGTCGTCGCGCTCGGCGCGTTTGGGTTTGGCGGGGGTGCGGCGTTGGGTCCAGCCAAAAATCTCGGCGTCGCTATAAATCGTCAACCCCAACAGCG
>CALQBW020000014.1 GCA_943328915.2 Singulisphaera sp. GP187
GACCTAGCCGCCATGAGCGTCTTTTTGTATGGCTTCCGCGAACGCGAACAAATCCTCGACATCTTTGAAATGGTGTCAGGGGCGCGGATGATGACCAGCTACTTCCGTGTGGGCGGGCTAGCCTATGACTTGCCCAGCGACTTTTTGCCCACCGTCAAAGCATTGCTCGACATTATGCCGAGCCGCATCGACGAGTACGAATCGTTGTTGACCAACAACATCATCTGGCAAGAACGCACCATGGGCGTCGGCGCCATCGATAGCGCAGCCGCCATCCAATATGGCTTGACCGGCCCTGGTCTGCGTGCCACCGGCGTGGCCTGGGACTTGCGCAAAGATATGCCCTATTGTGGCTACGAAACGTATGATTTCAACGTGCCTATCGCCAAAAACGGCGATATCTATGACCGCTATTTGGTGCGTATGGCCGAAATGCGCGAGAGCGTCAATATTGCGCTCCAAGCGTGGCAACGCCTCAAAGACATGGGGCCTGGCGTATTCCAGACGAGCAATCGTAAAGTGGCGCCTCCACCCAAGTCTGAAATCACCCACAGCATGGAATCACTCATCCACCACTTCAAGTTGTGGACCGAGGGCTTCAAGCCGCCCCGTGGCGATGCTTTGGCGGCCATCGAATCACCTCGTGGTGAATTGGCTACCTATATCGTCAGCGACGGTGGCCCTAAGCCATACCGTGTGCATATGCGCGCCCCATCATTCATCAACCTGCAATCCTTGCCACACATGGCCAAAGGACAATTGATGGCTGACTTGGTCGCCTTGATTGCCTCGCTTGACCCCGTGCTCGGAGAAGTGGATCGCTAAGCGGCATAGACCGCCCAGAGTGTAGGACAATGTCATGTCACTTCGTCAACAACACGGCGCCGAGATTGATGCAATCTTGGCCCGCTACCCCCAAAAAAAGAGCGCGATTCTCGCACTGCTTTACGTCGCCCAAGATACCTACGGTCGCCTCACCGATGAATCCATCCGTGAAGTCGCTACCATCATCGATGTGCCCCCTACCCATGTCTTCGAAGTGGTAGGGTTTTATACCTTGCTCTACGACGAAAACGTCGGTAAAGTAGTGCTCCAAGTCTGTGACGATGTGCCCTGTGCCTTTTGTGGTGCCGAACAACTCGTCAGCACCCTCGAATCCAAGCTGGGCATCCAGTGTGATCAAACCACCCCTGACGGTATGTTCACGTTGCAACGCGTCAAATGTTTGGCCGATTGTAATCGTGCACCGTTACTCCAAGCCAACTTGGATTATTACCGCAACCTCGATACCACCGAAAAAGTCGACGATCTGTTGACGCAATTGCGCGAACGCATTGCCAAAAACGACCGTATTAGCATTTCCGGGCGTCTCGCCGAAATCTAGTTCCACGACACAGATTCCCCCCACGCCTGCCAACGGTGTGGGGGGAATCTGTGTTGTTGTTTTGGATAAACCATTAACGTTTGCACCGTGTCGCAATGCCCTTATCTCACGGATGACTGACAAGTAATCCCGCAAACAGCTAGTCCAATTACTCAGACGATTGCGTCTGGCGTGTCGGTCGCGCACAGCAGGGCAACAACCACCTCGATTTTTTCAAACCAATGTGTCTTCCCATTAAATTTTTAGCAAATTCGAATCAAAGTCATTTTTAACATATTCTTCGATTTCTTTTTGAAGCAACCTGGCATTTTCTATGGTAAGCGTGAGTTGCATTAACAAATAGACGGCGATAACATTCCCGCCGTTCGACACAAAATTATTAAATCCTTGGTTTCCTGTCACGGCAATAGTTTTGGGAACAACTCCGATTACCTGCCACCCATGGAGGCCCGCCAATTGGGTCGGCCCAATTGCAAAATTCGGAATGGTGTTTTGCACACTCGCCAATATTGAATCAACCGCAACCTGAATAGTTTTGTACAAGAAAATCGGTGGCGCATGGTTGGCGCGGGCGATAATCAATTCGACAATTTCTTTGTTGCGAGAATCAGTCATACATTCTCCTCTGTCATCATCCGATAGGTAGGCTGCGGTGGTGCAGGTTGAAAACATGCCTGCGTGACGATGGTTACCCTGATATACGACGGGCTGTTGATTACAATCTGTTGCAACGCATTGGACAATAATGCGGGTGATGCGCCCACCCGTGCATTGATGATAACATCGGCGCTGGTGGTCGGAATTTGCTTCGGGAGCAAATCCCAACTTGGCGGATACCGCGTACCCGTCACACTTACTTTAGCGCTCGTGTCGGGAGTTTGAGCATGCATTTTGAGGTGGGCAATCGCTACCCCCTCTGCCAACAACGCCTGATCAAACAGAAAGAGTGCACCGGTAAGCCAGCTATCGATCAAAAAAGCCCGGGTAGCAGTGAGGTTGATGGTCGCATTGAGCCAACCCAACGCAGCTTCTGCTTCGGCATAGCGCACATAATCGATTTCGAGCGCACGGGGCACGGCAACATTTGTCAATACGAACTCGAGCCATCGGGAAATACTCACATCATCGACTGACGAAACCGCCATTATCGGCCGCTCAGGGTAGCGTTGCTGGAGCACATGCTGCTGCGCAATGAGGGCTGCAGGCAATTGGGTATCGGCTCTGGCAACGACGATGAGCTCTGCTTCTGCCAATTGTTGCTGATGCAAATAATGGACCGCAGCGACAAATCCTTGCAAATCACGCTGTGGATCGAGCAATATCGTCAATGGGGCAATATCCAACGTATCGGCATGAAACGCCCGCAGGGGCCGGATAACCGTTGCGGCTAAATCAGTGCAACTGCCGACTGGCTCTGCCAAAATCACATCCGGGGCAATGGTCTGCTGCAGATGGGCGATAGCCACTTGCAAATCTCCAAAGCGGCAACAAAAACAGCCACCACTCACTTCCACCACTGGAAGGTGACGGACATGCGCGAGCGCAGTATCAACAATATCTACACCTTGATCATTTGTCACCAGCCCAACGCGCAGTCCGCGTTGCATCAGCAATTGCGCTGCACGATGAATGAGTGTCGTTTTGCCCGTCCCGAGGAAGCCGCCTACCACGATGAGTCGTGTCCGTGCCATACAATGCCCTTTTGCGTAAAACAGTAATACGAGTGTACCACTATTTGATTTCATCAATTTGTGAATGTCTGAATAAGTTATGTGCAAAGAGGTATTTTTTATTTTTGTAAAAACGCGTGTGGCGCATCGTGAATTGGCTTACAGTATCCTAATGATACGCGCACGATTCTTGCTCATTACTGGCAGTCACGCATTCAACGGAAAAATTCCACCAAAAAGCGCTGTTTTGGTGGTTTTCTAGGGATTATCCATAAATACACATACTATTTTGTTATCACAACGATTTGGCTTGCAATCACAAATTATCACCTCAGTCAACGCGATGATGACTTGACGCGATATGTTAACGGCGCATCGCAGCGATTTGGGCATCTGCTGGTGAATCCTGATTTTGGCCACAGAAATACCGGCAACGTTTAACGTGGCTGGAAAAGTTCCACCGGGTTTCCACTCGGGTCTTCGCAGAGTATCTGCTGGCCACCGGGGCCTTGGATAATGTCAGAACGGAACAATGCCCCTCCTGCCCGTAATTGCGCCACCGTTGCACGCAAATCTGCAACGGGCAGGACAACACGATTCCATCCGCCGGGTATTGGTTGACGGCCGTCAGCCAATGGTTTGGCCGCCGAAGTCTGCGGGCCACTCAGCCATAATTGCAGATCGTCACGAGCAACAATCGCAAAGGCTCCACCCCAGTTTTCGGTTTCGACAAAGCCAAACATATCGCAATAAAATGTCGAACAGACTGCGACATCATTGACAATCATGCGCAAAATCGCCATAATTCCTCCTCAGAGTATTCCAAATTCAACCCCACTTCTTTGCTACAAGAGGGATTGTCCTTCACTATAACACAACATGGTGAGAATTGCTTTGTGGGCATGCAAACGGTTTTCAGCTTGATCAAATACAATCGAACTCGCACCATCAGCAACCTCTGCAGTAACTTCTTCGCCGCGATGCATCGGCAAACAATGCATGAATTTGACCCCTGGACGGGCAGCACTCATGAGTTTGGCAGTGACTTGGTAGGGTTCTAGGGCATGAACCCGTTCAGGCACATCGGTTTGACCCATACTCACCCAGACATCGGTATAGATGATGTCGGCATTGGCAACCGCTTCGTAGGGGTCAGAGGTAATCAACACTTCAGTTTCGTTTTGGGTGGCGAGTGCGCGGGCTTCTTTGACGATCATCGCATCAGGCGCATAGTGAGCCGGGGTAGCCACCGCAATGTCCATCCCCGCCAACGGCGCCGCATGCAAGAGTGAATGCACCATGTTATTGCCATCGCCGACATACGCAAACCGCACCCCACGCGTCCCACCACAATATTCTTTGATTGTCAGCAGGTCAGCCAGGGTCTGCGTGGGGTGATGCATGTCACAAAGCCCATTAATCACGGGGATTCGCGCAGCATCGGCCATTTCGGTGAGCACAGAGTGCGCAAATACGCGTGCCATGATGACATGCGCATATCGTTCGAGCACGCGCGCGGTGTCAGCGATGGTTTCGCCTCGTGAAAGTTGCATATCATTCGAACTCAAAAACATGGCATGCCCGCCTAGTTGCGTCATGCCCACTTCGAAGGCGGCGCGAGTGCGAGTTGATGGCTTAAAAAACATCATCGCCAAGATTTTGCCGGCGAGCAAGGCATGTGGGACGCCACGGCGCAAGCGGCCTTTGAGGGTCAACCCGACGGTCACGAGGTCGGCGACTTCAGCCGAGGTCAGGTCGTTCATTTTGAGCAAATCGCGCCCATACAAAGAATGCATATTCCCCCCGTATTACAAAGAAATCATCATCGCTCAATCATAACCATCAATCAAACACTGCAGGCAAGGTTGGGTCATCATAATAGGCAAAAAACAAATCAATCAAATGTGGTTGGATGCGGTCCAGCGACAATGGTGGAATTTGCTGGCGCTCAAACCAGGCAACCGCACTTGTTTCAGAAGAAGGAGTTGCAACCCCTGATATGACTTCACACATGAAATAGATATTGTAGACATGCCAAGGAATCGGTGAATATCCTTGTTTGTCGCGATCGAGTACCCCCAACAAGCGGGTAACTCGCACCTGATAGCCCGATTCTTCGGCGACTTCGCGGATAGCCACTTGCGCCGGCGAGTCCGCCACGTCGGCCCAGCCTCCCGGCGGCGTCCAGCCACCATCGGCGTTTTTGCGCACCAACAACAACCGACCCACATCATCAAATACCACTGCTCGTACCCCTACTTTAGGGTAGCATAGCCCTGTTGTTGCGCAAATAACGTTTGGACCGTCACAATGTCGCCATCGGTACTGCTTGCGACCATCATTTGGGCGCGATTTCTTGCAGTTCTTGATAACGCTCGCGCTCATAGGGGTCACGGCCATACGTTAACCCACTTTGCGCTAACGCCTGAATCCGGCGCGCCCATACCAACAAATTGGGAATCATCGCATTATGCTACGGGTATCCACGTGGTATCTCAGTCTATCCCAATTACGCCAAACAGGCCTGGGCAGCAGCCAATTGCGCCGCCACCGCCTGATGCCCAGTAGCGCCTGGCACCGTGCGGGCCGCCACCGAGGCTGCCATACTAAAGCACCCCAGCACATCTGCCGCAAAGGTACTATCCACTGATTGGAAGTCGGTAAGCGATAATTGCGACATTTTTACACCGCGCTCTTCGCTCATCCGCACCAACTGCCCGACGACCTTGTGGGCAGTCCGGAAGGGCACGCCACGGTCGACGAGGTAATCGGCCACATCCGTAGCCAGCATCGCTTCATCGAGGCCACGCAGCAAGGCGGCCTGATTGAATTTGGCGGTGGCGGTGGCACCAGCGACGACGGGGAGCAAGATTTCGATGGTGCGGGCGGCATCAAACAATGGCTCTTTGTCTTCTTGGAGGTCTTTGTTGTAGGCCGATGGCAAACCTTTGAGCACCGTCAAAATCGTCATTAGGCTGCCCACCAAACGACCTGACTTGCCCCGCGCCAACTCAAACGAATCAGGGTTTTTCTTTTGGGGCATCAGACTTGACCCAGTCGAATAGGCGTCAGCGATGGTTACAAAACCGTATTCTGCGCTCGAGTAAAAAACCATGTCCTCGGCCAAACGACTAATGTGCACACCAATCATGGCCGTTGTAAAGAGGTACTCGGCGATGAAATCACGATCGCTGATGGCATCGACGCTATTGGCCGAAATCCCCAGCATGCCTAGTTCACTGGCAATCGCGTGGCGATCTACTTTGAGGGGGGTACCGGCGATGGCACCGGAGCCCAGTGGCAAAATCGCCGTGCGTTTGGCACAATCGGCCAAGCGTTCGCGGTCGCGTTGCAATGGCCAAAAATGCGATAACAACCAGTGCGCCAACAGAATCGGCTGGGCTCGTTGCACGTGGGTGTAGCCAGGGATAATCAAATCACCCGCTGCCACCGCTTGGTCAATCAAGGCCTGTTGCACCATCTGCACCGCGGCATCGGCACGGGTGATGGCGCTCATCGTCCACAAACGGATATCGGTGGCAACTTGGTCGTTGCGGCTCCGTCCGGTATGGAGCTTGCCGGCGACAGCGCCTACGACTTCGCCCAAACGGCGTTCGACGGCAGAGTGAATGTCTTCATCGGCTGTTTTGGCAGGGAAGGCCCCACTGGCGAATTCGGCATACACGACTTGAAGCCCACGTAACAATTCATCGCGCTCTGCAAGGGTAATTACGCCAGCGGCACAGATTTGGCGCGCCCAGGCCATACTGCCGGTGATATCTTCGGCCCACATCGTACGATCAAACGGAAATGAGTTATTCAACTCGGCCATCAAGGCATCAATACCTGCACTAAAACGTCCGCCCCACATCGTCAAGCCCTCCTCATTGTCACCGGTACACAGTTACCTCCGGCGGAAATAGAATCCCCCAGCCAACAGCACTCCCACTGTTGTCCCCCACAAGGATAGCCCCCAGCTCAAACTCGCCGGCCAATACGTGAATTCCACCTCGTATGCTCCAGCAGGCACCCAGACACCACGGAAGATGCCGTTGACGGGGTATATGGGCACACTAGCACCGTTGAGCGTAGCATGCCACCCCGGATAATTAGTGTCACTCAAAACCAGTACACCGGCCGCCTGTGCCACTCCCGTGACAACCACCCGACTAGCCTGGTAGCTACGTACCTCGGGGACGGCCACCACACCTTTGACGTGCTCCACTGCGGGAATCGCCACATTGGTGACAACCAGCTCTCCCATGGGAAACTGCGGGTCACGTAATCGCGCCAACACGGCATCCTTGGTGGCCAACTGCTCAACTCGATGCACCAAGTAGGCTCGCGGCAGCGCGTTCGGGTTGAAATAAATGCTACCCTCATCACTCTGGTGAACCAACTTCAACCCGGGGAATAATGCAATCAGGGGTGACTTCGGCCGAAACAACACGTAGCGCACATTGGTCAAGTCGAGCCAACGTGGCGTGGCACTCGCTTTGGTCAAGTACATGCTGACACTGTTGCCACCATCCTGTAGCTTCCCCTCCCAACGCCGCACAAAACGTGCATACTCACCCCAAATCAACGAATCAAAGCCACGCACGTCGTAGAGCTGTGCCACCATGTTGGTATTGGCTTGATAAAAAGGGTAGTCGGCCGCAAAAATACGAAATAACCCGGGCTGACGTTGTAAAAAGTACTGCATACGCGTCATGGGTAATACTGGATTCGAAGGCACATCGGCTGGCACTTCAGCCCGGAAATCAGTGGTGGACACAACCGCTCGAGGGTCGACTAGTTGGTACAACGGTCGCCAGTACCACCACAGCTGCGTCGCCACGATGCATAGTACAATTACTGGCATCAAGGGATGGAGAGCGACACGGCGCCACCAGAGCGTCGCTATAGCCGCAACTGCCAAACTCGGCCACAACCATTCAACACCTTGGTATGATGCCAATATGAGCCACGGCAACCCGGGGGTAACCCACCACGCATATCCGAGTGCAACCGCATACCCAAGTGCTGGTACCAGACCGATCACATACACACGAAGCGGAGTCGAGGATTGCAGACGCATGACCGTGGAAGCGACCGTCACACCCATCAACAACGACGCTGGCAACATGGCACGGCTCAATTCCCGAAACTGCGACAAAAGCGGCACACTTTGCCACCACGATATCGGCGATATTGCGTAGCAGACGCAAAGCAGAGCGACACTTGACATCACCCGCAGTCGTGCATCATCGAGAATCCACCACCCGCACAACCAGAGCAACAACGGCAACAGACCGATGTGCCAGTCAGGCAACGACCCTTTTTTGAAGCCCCAATCACCAGTAGTGTGCAGACTCGTCAATAGTTCGGGAGCAATGGTGGTCACAATGGCCAATGGGTTGTAACCGCCCTGCCCACCCGCCCGCGATACCGACAAGCCGAGTTCCACGGTGGGCAGAATTTGGGGGGCCATCAAACCAAAGACGGCCACGCCAATGGCCACCAACCCGATGAGCATATGTGGTACATGGCGTACCTGCTGGCTCCACACGATGCCAATGGCCACCATGCTCCCCGCAATCACCATATACAACGATGTGTCGGGTTGGGACAAGCCGGCCAGCACTACCCCCGCACCAAAGTAGCCAGCGGCCCGCCGTGCCCCCACCCAATCAGCGCTCGCCATGCTCGTTCCCAATGCAATGGCACCATACATGGCCACTGGGGTCCAGGCGATGACACCACCCATGGTGGGCAAGGCCAGCCATTTACTCGCAAATCCTGAGCCTAAATAGATGACGGGGACCAACAAGGCAGGCAACGGCGCTATCTGTAGAGAACGCGCCAGCCACCAGGCACTCACCGCGCCAATCAGCAGATGAAGCCACGCTACCACGCCAAAAGCGTAGTCAGTGGGAAGGAGTGCAAAGAGGGCGGTGAACGGATACCAGACGCTACTATTTGCAACAGCGAGAAATGGAGTGCCACTTAAAATATACGGATTCCACAAAGGCAAATAACCCGACCACAACTCGCGCGCATAAAAAAACCGCTGTGGATAGTGCTTCAAAATCAAATCGCTCGCCAAAGTGTTGCCGATAGGCATGCGCTCATATGAAAAACTCCAAGGGGGTAAATGCACCATGATATTGAGTGGTATCCAAGTACGTTGGCCGATCAACACGGGCGCCATAATTGTCGTAATCACACCAAAGATGATGACTACAAACCACACATCTGCAGGTTTACGATTCCACAAATGCTGAATATATTGCATCAATGATTTCCATGCACCAATCCTGATTTGCATCGATCTCATCCTTCCCTAATACTCATGGAATAGCATTCCCCCCCAGAGCCACCCTCATAACCATCAGATGTTGAGTAACCCTGTTACGTCGTGTAATGCGCGTTGACTTCGACGTATTCTTTGCTGAAATCACAGGTCCAGACAGTGGTAGTCGCATCGCCCAAGCCCAAATCGAGGGTAATAAAAACATCCTCGCGTTTGAGCAGATTTGAGGCCGCATTGAGGTCGGCCACGAGGGGCATGCCTGCCGACACAAGGCGGATTTGCTCGGCACCCAATCCGAAATCGAGGGTCAAGGTATCGGGGTCAATCTCGGCGCCACTATACCCTGCTGCACAGACCACGCGACCCCAGTTGGGATCATTGCCATGGATGGCGGTTTTGACCAGCGGCGAGCAGGCGATACTATCCGCCACACGGTGTGCCATTTGGGGGTGAGCTGCCCCTGTGACGCGGATTTCCACGAGTTTAGTCGCCCCTTCACCATCGCGGGCGATTTTTTTGGCTAAATCAATACATACTACCCGCAACAACGCCACAAATTCGCTCAGCTCATGCTCCGAAATTGTCACACCAGCGACTCCTGATGCCAACAACAGTACCGTGTCGTTGGTGCTCATGTCGCCATCCACGCTAATTCGATTGAAACTCATATCGGCGACGGACTTGAGGGCGGCATGGAGCAATTCTGGGGCAACAAGGGCATCGGTCGTGATAATCGACAGCATGGTGGCCATCCCCGGGTGAATCATACCGGAGCCTTTGGCCATGCCCGCAACGGTGACCGAGTGACCGGAAATCATGCCAGTGGCACTCGATGTCTTGGGCTTGGTATCGGTGGTCATGATGGCCCGTGAAGCCAGATTGGCCTCACGTGTCCAGGTGGCAGGCACCAATTGGGCAATACCACTGGCAACTTTGGTCATATCGAGTTGACGGCCAATCACGCCAGTAGACAGCACCAACACTTGATCGGCACGGACACCGACGACATCGGCGGCGAGGGCAGCCATCTGCAGTGTATTCACCTTGCCCTCGTCACCCGTACAGGCGTTGGCACAGCCAGCGTTGGCGATGATTGCACGCATTTGTCCAGCCGATTGGCTGAGCACTTCACGGTCATACAGGACAGGCGCGGCTTTGACGCGATTGGTGGTAAAAATCCCAGCGGCGCTGCAAGGGGCATCAGCCACAATCAAGGTCAAATCAAGCGCACCGTCTTTTTTTAGGCCACAAGCCGTCGCTGCGGTACGGAACCCAGGGGCCAAGGTGAATACATCGTGCATTGTTTATTTCCCGTCCACCAAGGCCTGCACCTTCATGGGCAAACCAAAAATCTTGATAAAACCCTCAGCGTCCTTTTGGTTGTACGATTCACTCATGGTGAAACTGGCAATGTCGGGGTTGTAGAGGGTGCGGTCAGCCTTGCGTCCCACCAAAATCGCATTGCCTTTATAGAGCTTGATGCGAGCCACACCGGTGACGTTTTCTTGTGTCGATGTAAAGAACGCCTGCAACGCCTCACGCAATGGCGTAAACCATTGCCCGTAATAAACGACTTCGGCGTAACGCGCGGCCACGACATCTTTGTAGTGCAATGTGTCGCGGTCGAGTGCCAATTGTTCGACTGCTTGATGCGCCACGCGAATCAACGTCCCACCGGGGGTTTCGTAGACGCCGTGGCTCTTCATCCCCACCAAACGATTTTCGACCAAGTCAATCCGTCCAATACCATGTTTGGCACCGAGATCATTGAGGGTGCTGAGTAATTTGACTGGTCCCAATTCCACACCATTTACGGATGTAGGGATGCCTTTGACGAAGCCGATTTCGACATATTCGGCTTTATCAGGGGCATTCTCGGGTGACACCGTCAACGTATGCATCACTTCTTCAGGCTCGTTCCACGGATCTTCGAGGATGCCTCCCTCGTGGGACATGTGCCAAATGTTGCGGTCGCGGCTATATATTGACTTAATTGTTGCCGATACCGGGACGTTGTGTTCGGCAGCGTAGTCTAGCGCATCTTCACGTGAGCGAATGTTCCACTCACGCCATGGGGCGATGACTTTGAGCTGGGGCGCGACAACCATGTAGGTCAATTCAAACCGTACTTGGTCATTGCCTTTACCGGTACATCCGTGACAGAGGGCGTCGGCACCTTCCAGCAAAGCGATTTCGGCTTGGCGCTTGGCAATCAGAGGGCGTGCAACTGACGTGCCAAGCAAATACAGCCGCTCGTAGCTCGCACCCGATTGAAGCATCGGGAAGAGATAATCGCGCACAAACACTTCGCGGAGATCTTCGACGTAGCACTTCGATGCACCGCTGGCGATTGCTTTGGCTTCGAGCCCATCGAGTTCATCATCTTGACCGATGTTACAACAATAGCAAATGACTTCGGGGTTGCCATAGTTTTGTTTGAGCCACGGCACGATAATACTCGTATCGAGGCCGCCTGAGTATGCCAACACGACTTTCTTCACTTTGGGACGATCCATGAGAATTCTCCTTATGTAAATAAAAGCTCGACATCGTCGCGGGTCAAGGTTTTGAGGCCACCCCGCTCAGGTGTGATGAGCTGACTCACCAATTCACGCTTGCGCTCTTGGAGCTGCAAGATTTTTTCTTCGACCGAATCACGCACCACCATTTTGTAGACCATCACTGGGCGAGTCTGCCCGATTCGATGTGTCCGGTCGGTGGCTTGCATTTCGACCGCAGGATTCCACCAGGGATCGACATGGATAACATAATCAGCGGCAGTCAGATTTAACCCGACCCCACCTGCGCGCAAACTAATCAAAAAGAACGCATGACGATTATCGCGTTGGAATGAGTCAATAATACTCTGCCGATCGCGCGTCCGTCCATCGAGATAGGCATAGCTCGTACCGCGCGCGTCGAGGGCGGCACGCACCAAGCTCAACATCTGCACAAACTGTGAAAAGACCAAAGCACGATGACCCGCAGCCTGCAACGCTTCGAGCGTCGCCAGTAGCGACTCAAATTTGCCCGATATTCCCGCACTTTGTGGGTCGATTAAGCGGGGGTGATTACAGATTTGGCGCAGACGCAATAATCCCTCGAGCATTTTGACGCGAGCTTGTTGCTCTCCTGCGGTATCAATCAAACCGAGTAATACGGCCCGGTAATGATCGCGTTGGGCATTATACAAGCGCCGTTGCTCGGGTTCCATTTCGCTCATCAACACTCGTTCGGTCCGTGACGGCAAATCGGGGGCAACCTGATCTTTGGTCCGTCGCAAAATAAATGGATAGGTCAGCCGACGTAATAATTTCAGCGCAGTGGCGCGGCCTTCACCTTCGCGCGTGAAGGTTTCACGAAATGTTTCTGCACTGCCCAACAACCCTGGATTGAGGAAGGCAAATTGTGACCATAATTCCACGGCGCTATTTTCGATGGGAGTACCCGTCAATGATAACCGACGCTCACCTTGGAGGCGACGTGCCGCCCGTGCGGTCTCCGCAGCCGGGTTTTTTACTGCTTGCGATTCATCAAGGATGATATATTGAAAACGATACCCTACCAGCAAATCAATGTCGCGAAGCATTGTGCCATACGTCGTCAATACGATATCGTATTGATTAAATGTGGCAGTATCTTTGCTCCGCCCTTGGTCAATATGGGTCACCAGCTGCAAATTTGGCGTAAAGCGCGCTGCTTCGCGTTGCCAATTATAGATAATCGAGCGTGGCATCACAATCAACACCGCCGGTGCACCCGGTTGGCGTTCGCGCAACGATTGAATGAATGCTAATGTTTGGATGGTTTTGCCAACCCCCATATCATCAGCCAAACATCCACCAAACCCATAGGTGTTGAGGAAATGCAACCAGTCGTAGCCTGATTTTTGGTACCCGCGCAGCGTCCCCACAAACCCAACCGGCAACGGCTGTGGCTCAATATGTTCAAACAATCGTAAGCGTCCACGCCGTTCTTCGAACAAACTATCGACCTGGGAGGTATTTGCTTCTTGGACTAATTGTTCAACCACCGCTGCTTGCGCACTGGCATAGCGCATTTGGGTGTGTTGTTCTTGGCCCATCGCAAACAGTGGTGCAAGCCGTTGCGCCAACTCAGACGACACCAATCCCAACGAGCCATCGGGCAACAAGATATATCGTTCCCGGCGCAGCACTGCACGGCGTACGGTGGCCAAATCCACTGATAAATCACCGAAACTCACCACTGCTGCCACATCAAACCAGTCGATATGGGATTGGACAGTGACGGCGATTTGTGGTTCATCCACCCGCAAATTGACCGCAGTCAACGCCGCTTCACCGCTCACTTGGACACCTTGGCTTGCCAATGAACCAACCACGCGCAGCATGAAATCTGTGGGAGCCATGGCACGGCGGGTGCGGAAAATTTCGGCTTCAACCCAGCGGAGCGCTTGATGTTCGAGCATGGCAACCGCAGCCCGTTCGGCATCGCTGTTGCGGACAATCCGCACAAGGTGTAATTCTTCGCTGCCATGCAAAATCGCTTGGCTTGGGTAATTGGCATCAAACGGCAATCGTTGTGTGCCGTATTGGAATGCCAAACGCACGTCCAACACGCCGGCATGTTCGCCCACGGTAATCACCGGCACTGACTCAACCACAATATCATCCCAACGTACTGCAGCCCCACACACAGTCACGCGACTCACCAATTCGAGCAAGCGTTGGTCAAACCGTTCACGGTCATGTGCGATGACCCGTAATTGGGGGGTCTGAAGGAGTTGGTCGGTGACTGGCGTCCGTTCGCCGATATTGACCAACGTGCGCCCCGTTAATAACCACGCAGTGGCAAATGGCAACACGATGCGGGTGTGCGTGTCAACCACTACACTTTGGTGTTGGGTATGCACGATACTCTGCAATACCAAGTCTGCACCATCGTCATCGATCGAAAGTTGCAATTCGCCCGCCTGAGCTACGACATCCAAGGGATGGTGAAAATCAATTGTCTCGTCGGCTCTATAGACATGTTCATTGGCCAATAATTCCAAAGCAGCTGCATACAACCATGCCCGTTGGGCAGGTTGTGTCCCCGCGAGTGTTTGTGCACAGAGCATCGCTGCCGCATGCAACACATGATGCGGGGTGTTTGGATGGCCGGCTGGGGTGGGCGGCGAGCGCAACGGGCGCACTTCAGCACCCTCCCAATCGTTATGACCAGCCCGCTGGGTCACATTGACGGGGATGAGTGCCCAGCCTTCATCACCGACACCCAAAGGGTGACCGCGATGTAAGCCAAACACGATATGAGCGTTATTGCTATTGCTGGCAACCGGACGCCCTTTGTCAGACAACGTCAGCAAGGCTTCCCACGGTTGCGGTGGGTTGGTGGTCATGTGGGCATGCAATACTTGGGCGGCGGCGACACGATGCAGGCATGGACCTTCATCCTGGTGCAAACAATCGCATAACGTGGTTACGCGCCCCGCAATCATCATCACACTCACCCGTCGCGGCGGATTGACATCCCCCACCAGCACCGCAGCACTGGTGGGGGTGGCTTGTTCGATAGTGACCGCGCCGCGTGTACATAATTCACCGGCACGCCGTAACAGCGTCGGCGATGCCAACGCGAGTACCTGCGCGAGGTGATCTGGGGTAATTAACTGCACCCGCGCCATCGTCATGCCGTTGATCCTTTGGCAATCCCATAATGGTCTTGGAGCGAGCGTACCGTCAAGGTGCTGCGTTGGAGTTCACGAATCCCGGCTACCGTGGCCGCAGCCCCCGTCAATGTCGTCACCAACATCACCCCATAGCGAATCGCTGCGCTACGCAACGCTTGGCCATCACTGTAGGCCTGTTGTCCGAGCGGCGTACTAATCACCAATTGTACTTGGCCTTGTGCCAACAAATCGGCCGTGTGGGGTGAGCCATCGGCGATTTTGTTGACCAAGCTGACCGCCAAGCCAGCCCCACTCAACATGTCGGCTGTCCCTTTGGTCGCATACAACGTGAAGCCCAGTTGAATTAAATCACGCCCAATCCGCACAATGGCGTTTTTGTCGTTGTTGTTGACCGTCAACAAGGCTCCACCGGCTACAGGGATGCGTTGATTGGCCCCCATTTCGGCTTTGGCAAAGGCCAGACCGAAGTTTGAAGCATGACCCATCACTTCACCCGTCGAACGCATCTCGGGGCTGAGCATAATCGTGGCACCGGGGAATTTGTCGAACGGCAGCACGGCTTCTTTCACAAAAAAACCATCAACCTTGGGCTCTTTGGTGAAATTCAACTCATTGAGCGTCTTGCCCGCAGCCACTTGGGCGGCCAAACGCGCTAATGGGAACCCAGTGGCTTTGGCGATAAACGGCACCGTGCGCGACGAACGCGGATTGACTTCGATGACATAGACGATTTCGTCTTTAATCGCATATTGCACATTCATCATGCCCTTGACATTCATCGCCATGCCGATACGCATGGTAATGTCACGGATTGCATCGATGTGGTACGCACTGATTTTGTAGGGAGGCAATACCATCGCCGAGTCACCCGAGTGCACGCCCGCTTCTTCGACATGCTCCATGATGCCGGCAATCACTACCTGCTCGCCATCACCGATAGCGTCGACATCCACCTCAAAGGCATCTTCGAGATATTTATCAATTAGCACGGGTGCACCCGCACTCACGACGGTGGCTTCGGCAATATAGCGCTCGAAACTTTCGTCGTCATAGGCAATAGCCATGGCGCGTCCACCCAGCACATAACTGGGCCGCACCAATACCGGGAAACCAATGCGATGCGCCACAACCTGCGCTTCGGCTAATGTCGATGCCATGCCGTTGGGTGGTTGCTCGACATTCATGCTCCGCAACAAATCCCCAAAGCGACCCCGCTCTTCAGCCAAATCGATGGCATCCGGTGACGTGCCCCAAATAGGTACGCCCGCTGATTCGAGCCCATGCGCCAAATTCAAGGGCGTCTGACCACCAAATTGCACCAAGGCTGGGACGCTGCGAACCGCCGGGCCAAAGTCTGCCCCCGCTTCGCGGTCGTAAATATTGAGCACATCTTCGAGCGTCAGCGGTTCAAAATAAAGCCGGTCAGCGGTGTCGTAGTCAGTCGAAACGGTCTCGGGGTTACAGTTGATCATGATGGTTTCGATGCCCATGTCACGCAAGGCAAAACAGGCATGCACACAACAATAGTCGAACTCAATCCCTTGGCCGATGCGGTTGGGCCCACCACCAATAATCATCGCCTTGGCGCGATTGGTGACTTCGGCTTCGTCGCTGCCTGGCTGTCGACTATACGTACTATAAAAATAGGGAGTGGCTGCTGCAAATTCTGCCGCACAGGTGTCGATTTTGCGGTACACCGGGACGATTTTGGCTTGTTTGCGGGCCGCCCGTACCTGCATTACTGCCGGTTTATCTGACAACAACCCAGCCATTTGCGGGTCAGAAAAGCCGTATTCCTTGGCCGTAAACCACAAATCATATGGCAAGGTAGCGAGGGAGTAGCGGGCAATTTCTTGCTCAATGGCGACGATGTCTTGGAACTGTTGCACGAACCACGGGTCAAAGCCAGTGCGTTCGCAGATTGATTCAAGGCTGGCACCAGCGCGGATTTCGTCACAGACGCGGAAAATCCGGCGGGGCGTGGGGATGCTGATGTCATCGGAGCCAACCATTTTGACTTGGTTGCTGCCCACAAACCCCGTGGCACCGATTTCGAGCCCGCGCATCGCTTTTTGGAAGGCTTCGGCAAAGGTAGCCCCGATGGCCATGACTTCGCCGACGCTTTTCATTTGCGGGCCAAGAATCGGATCTACGCCAGGGAATTTTTCAAATGCCCAGCGCGGGATTTTGACCACCACATAGTCGAGGCTGGGCTCAAACGAGGCTGGCGTCAGCTTGGTAATGTCGTTGGGGATTTCGTCTAGGGTATAGCCTACCGCCAACAAGGCGGCGATTTTGGCGATGGGGAAGCCGGTGGCTTTGGACGCCAACGCCGACGAACGGCTGACGCGGGGATTCATTTCGATGACAAACGGCGTACCGGTCTTTGGATCAACGGAGAATTGAATGTTTGAGCCGCCGGTTTCGACGCCCACAGTGCGAATCACCATTTTGGCCATTTCGCGCAAGCGTTGTAATTCGCGGTCAGTCAAGGTCATGGCCGGCGCCACGGTCATCGAGTCACCAGTATGCACGCCCATGGCATCGATGTTTTCGATGGTACAAACCACCACAAAGTTGTCGACGCAGTCGCGCATCACTTCGAGCTCATATTCCTTCCAACCAATCACCGACTGCTCAATGAGTACTTGGGTGACGGGTGAGGCCCGCAAGCCCCGTTCGGCGATTTCACAGAGCTGGGCTTCGTCGTAACCGATGCCACCACCGCTACCACCAAGGGTAAACGATGGCCGAATCAATACCGGGTAGCCGATTTTGGCGGCGACAATCACGGCTTGTTCGACGGTCGTGACCGTTTCACCCAACGGCACGCCCAAACCAATTTCGAGCATGGCACGCTTGAACAATTCACGATCTTCGGCGAGGGCAATCGCTTTGGGTTGGGCACCCAACAATTGCACGTTGTACTTAGCAAGCATGCCCAATTCGTGCAATTTCATGGTCAAATTAAGGGCTGTTTGGCCACCCACTGTCGGCAAAATCGCATCGGGACGCTCTTTGATGATGATTTGCTCAATCGATTCAGGAGTGAGCGGTTCGATGTAGGTGGCATCGGCAAATTGGGGGTCAGTCATGATGGTGGCAGGGTTTGAATTCACCAAAATGACGCGGTATCCTTCACTGCGCAAGGCTTTACAGGCTTGCACACCCGAATAGTCAAATTCACAGGCCTGGCCGATGACAATCGGACCCGAGCCAATAATCAAAATACTTTTTATGTCTGTGCGCTTCGGCATTCTTCTACCCTTCCATCAATTGCACAAAGCGGTCAAACAAATAGGCCGCGTCGTGCGGGCCCGGGGCTGCCTCAGGGTGATATTGCACGCTAAATGCTTTGAGTGCGGGGGCTTCGAGGCCTTCCACACATTGGTCGTTGAGGTTGATATGCGTCACGCCCGACCCCACCGGCAACGAATCAGCGGCCACCGCAAACCCATGATTGTGGCTCGAAATCTCGACCTTCCCAAACGCCTTTACCGGCTGATTGGCGCCGTGATGCCCAAAGCGCAATTTGTAGGTCGTCCCACCCAACGCCAAACCGAGGATTTGATGCCCCAAACAGATGCCAAACAACGGCACTTTACCGAGTAATTGCTTGGTAGATTCTATGCCATAGGTCACCATGGCTGGGTCGCCAGGTCCGTTTGACAAAAACACCCCATCAGGATGCATCGCCAATACGTCACTCGCAGAGGTGGTTGCGGGAACGACAGTGATTTTGATACCGCGTTCGGCCATGAGGCGCAAAATATGATGTTTGATACCAAAATCGTAGGCCACCACGTGAAGTGGGCGACCGGCTTTGGTGCCCCGTGACCCAAGGCCCCATTCGCCGACGCCACCCGCCCAGGTATAGGCTTCGGTGCAGGTGACATTGGGGACGAGGTCGAGGCCTTCCATGGTGGGCGCAGCTTTGGCGATGGCGACCAGTTTGGCGTGGTCGAGCTCACTCGACGAAATCACGCCGCGCAACGCGCCTGCAGAACGGATATGCCGCACCAATGTGCGTGTGTCGATACCAGTAATCCCTACAATGCCTTGGGCACGCATCTCGGCGTCGAGCGAATTATCGGCACGGTAATTGCTGACGCGTGGGCTAGCGGCGCGCACCACAAACCCCGACAACCACCACTTATTGCTTTCGCCATCAGCGTCATTGACACCGGTATTGCCAATGTGAGGGGCGGTCATCACGACTATTTGCCCAAAATACGATGGATCGGATAATACTTCTTGATAACCGGTCATTGCGGTGTTAAACACCACTTCCCCGGTGCGCTGACCGATCGCGCCAAATGCGCTTCCAGCCCAGATGGTGCCATCTTCGAGGGCGAGTATCGCCGCTGTCCGTTCAAACCCTGCCTGCATGCCTTACTGCCCCCTCTCACCTGCGCCATTGCGCCAGGTGGCAAACTCGATTACCACTGCGGTTTCGTCACACCGATCAATGAGCGGGCAGAGCACACAATCACGCCACACTTTTTCGGGGAAGCGTTCATGCTCGGTGACCACAAATCCCATCCGCTCAAAAAAACCGACGGCACGCGTCAATGCAAAAACCGTAGGATACCCACGTTGTTGTGCTTCTGCAACCAATGCTTTGACAATTTCGCCCCCTACCCCGTAGCGGCGATAGGCGGGCAGTACTGCCAACGAACGTACCTCTACCAAGGCTGGGCCCATTTCGAGCAAAGAACCTATCCCGACGACCTGCCCAGCTACTTCTGCCACCATCCAATTCCCCAAGGCGGCGACAATATTTTCACGACTACGGGGCAACAAATGCCCCAATGCGACGTTTTCATCAACGACTGCTTTAATCGCATCGACATCATTGGTCAGTGCCAAGCGCATAGTTACCAACGGTGGTTGACTCGGAGTAGCATGGACATCATGAATCACCGTCATGCAACACCTCCTGTCATCACGATACAAGTTCCCGCGTCTTCACCGCGGGCAAGGCGTTCGAGTCCGGCCATATCAACAATCCGCGCTTGGCTCACACCTGCCGCCAGTACCGCCAAGGCGGCCCGTACTTTAGGTATCATGCCACCATAAATCTCGCCGCTCGCAATAGCCGTGTCTATATCGACCGCTGTTAATAGGGGTACCACCAGATCCGCTAGTTTGACCCCTGGCACATTGGTCACAAAGGTAACTTCTACGGCGCGGTCACGATTATCACGTGCCAGCGCCGCCGCAATCGCCCCGGCCGCATCATCTGCATTTACATTATAACTGCCATCAGCCCCCAGTGAGATGGGCGCAATCACAGTCACCACCTGCGCATCGATCAATGGCCACAACACACTGGTCCGTACCGTCACTGGCTGCCCCACCCGGCCCAAATCACCATCAGGATGATTGAGTTTTTGCACGCGAATCAAGCCGCGATCGACCCCCGACATGCCCCAGGCATCGACACCCGCCAGGCTAAACGCTACGGTCAGGCGCGTATTGACGGCACCGGCAAGCACCATTTCGGCGGCGGCCATCGCGGTATCGTCACTGACGCGCAACCCCGCCACAAACCGTGGTTCACCACCAAGGGCCGTTTGAATCTGGCCGATTTCTTTGCCGCCGCCGTGTACCAATACCGGCACAGCCGGCATGGCGGCCACGGCTGCGGTAAGCCGCGTCACAAAGACCGGATCGTCGATTTCATTACCACCAATTTTTATGACACGCAGTATGTTCAACCCGGTTCCTTCCTATGCGGGCAACGCATATTCGTCAGCACATTGGGAAATTAATCGACCGATACAACATCTTTGCCAAGCAACGTATAGGTGTGCCACGTATCCCGGCTGGTGGGCAACGAATCATACAACCGCTGCGCCGCATGATTGTCGAGCGCTGTTTGCCAATGCACGCCGGCATACCCTTGACTTACGGCCCATGCGGTGCAGTGCACAATCAACTTGCGCGCCAACCCTTGCCCGCGCATATCGGGATTCACATACAAATCATTGAGCAGGCATTTTTCGATGGCCGATACTGATGA
This sequence comes from Singulisphaera sp. GP187, assembly GCA_943328915.2. Lineage (GTDB taxonomy): Bacteria > Chloroflexota > Chloroflexia > Chloroflexales > Roseiflexaceae > UBA965. The sequence goes on from CALQBW020000014.1 coordinate 21,046, forward strand.
CAGCACGCGGTAGGCCGTCACAAAGCCCATAGCGTGACCGGCATTCGACAGCGCCACCCACTGCGCCCCCAACGCCGGAGTAGTTACCAAGCGCCCAAAATGATTGCGATTGCGCTCGGTGTCGGGCGTAGCCTGATAAAAACGCTGATAATCGGCAATCAACGGCAACACCAAATCGAGGTTTTCGAGGGTAACGGGGACGATATCAATGCTCATTGCAATCCCTCTGTTTCGTTCAGACCACACATAATGTTCATGCACTGGATGGCTTGAGTGGCGGCCCCTTTGGCTAAATTATCGACACTCGACATGATGATGGCTAGCCCTGGTTGTGCCAATGTCACCGACATGGCACACATGTTGGTGTTGGTGGTATGCGCCATCGCTGCCAATTGTCCGGCCGGCAATACCCGTACAAACGGCTCGTCGGCATAGGCGGCGGTGTAGAGCGCACGGAGGCTGGCATCGTCGAGGCTGGCATCAACCCGCACATAGATGCCACTCAGCATGCCACGCACGACGGGCACGAGATGGGGGTTGAAAATCACCGTAGGCGTGATGCCAGTGCTCAATTTGGCCAATTCTTGCTCGATTTCACCGACATGGCGGTGGACATGGCCAATGTTATAAGGGGTGACGGTATCATGGGCTTCAGCAAACAAGGTGTTGATTTTGGCGGCCCGGCCGGCCCCTGAGATGCCCGACTTGGCGTCGACAATAATCGTGGCATCAGTAACCACCCCAGCGCGGAGCAAAGGCATGGTGCCCAAAATCACCGAGGTGGGGTAGCAGCCCGGGTTGGCCACGAGGCGGGCTTGGGCTATCGCCGCCCGGTTGAGTTCGGGGATGCCGTAGGGGATGGGCAGCATGGCGGGGAATTCGTGGGCGTGACCGTACCATTTTGCGTAGCGCTCGGCGGTGTCGAGGCGGAAGTCGGCCGAAAAATCGACCACTTTGGCGCCGGCCGCGAGTGCCCGCACCGCAGTGCGAGCCGCTGCCCCGTGGGGCAACGCCAACAACACCACATCGACCTGATCAAACGGAGCATCATCGACAGAGGTCAAGTCAATGTCGAGTGGTCCAGGGAATGAATCAGCCAATGATTTGCCTGCTTGCGCTTCGGATGTGGCAAAAACCACTTGCACGCCACCGTGACGACGCAGCCAACGCAACGCTTCGTAGCCGGCGTACCCTGTCACCCCACAAATGCCCACACGTACCATAGCACCGTCCTTTTCTTCATAAAAAAACCCCAGGGGCGCTGGCGCGCTCCCCGGGGTGGTGTGGCGTAATCTCGGAGGGTATTTGCTACCCCTCAACACACGACATCGCCCCGGGTCCCATACGGACTCGTCGGAGGTCAGTTCGTCGCAATGTAGAGGTTGTTGGCAATGCAAATTTCATAATCACTATAGTATGGGTAAATGCAACAAATGTCAACTTCAACGCCAATCCCAACATCAACTTACCACGTGAAATAACGCTTACCGGCGATTTGGCCATCGATGGCCGAAATCTCGCCTAAATGATATTGCGAATGCCCATAATAATGCTTCATGATGTAGGTTGCTTTGCTCATCGATACGGCATAATTGACCGTTGACTGCACGTCATCATTGGCCAAATCGGCATAGGTGGTACAGGCTTGGCGAATCTGCGATTCGGCCAAAGGTGTGGCAAAGTCCCAGTCTTGCATCTGGGCAATCGCCGCTGCACTTTGGGCCTGCACTGCGTGACCATAGACAATCAATTCTGCGACCACAATCTCGTTGCTGAGCGTCGTCACATCGTCACTGGTCATGCCATACCCATCGCCGCTAAACGGTACGCCCATGCGCGTCAAAAAGTGTTGGGTGGTAAATACTTGCTCGAGCGGCGCCACAAACCGCGAAATAGTGGCGTCTTCGCAGCGAAACGAATGCCAGGCGCTCCATATCATCGAATTCATGTCGCGGTGTGGTCGTGCCCGCATGCGTTCAACCGCGTTGTTGGTCAACACTTTTTGCAGATCGGCATGGGTCTGGGCATGTAATTCTGTCAAAATCGCGAGAAAACTACTATTGCTCATAAAAATCCTCTATCAAATCAAATCGCCATTATCATACTATACCCGACCTTACCATCCACCATTGCCAAATACTTATTCAATAAGTATACTGTGAGCATATCTAGACCAGGCACAAAAAAGAGATAGTATGCAACGAAGGCGATTTTTGGCAATTGTGGCGAATCTGGCTGTTTGGCCAGCAGTAGTGGCCTGTAGTCGCACGGCGACCAGTGGCTTAAATCTGACGGTAGCATCATCGCTCAACAATGTCATGCAGGCGTTGGACAAGGCGTATCAATCGCGCACACAGACTCCATCCGCCAGCATCCAAGCGGGTGGTTCAGGAGCGCTGGCGCAACAAATCATTGATGGGGCAGCGAGCGATGTGTTTGCAGCAGCCGATCATGCCGCGATGGACAAAGTAGTCGCTGCCAATTTGATTGATGCCAGCGTCGTCAAGGTTATCGCGCATACTGCGCTGGTGGTGGCGGTGCGCCCAGGCGCCAATCTGCTTGATTTGGCGGCGTTGGCCACGGCAGGGGTCAAAGTCGTGATGGCCGACCAAACCGTCCCTGCCGGCAAATATGGACTGACATTACTGAAAAACCTCGCCAAGAGCTACGGAGCAGACTATGCAGCCAACGTTACCGCCAACGTGGTGTCATACGAAGCCAATGTCAAAGCGGTACTGCAAAAAGTCAGCAACGGCGATGCCGATGCCGGGATTGTGTATGCCAGCGATGTGGTGTCGCTGGGTGATAAAATAAAAGTACTGACGATTCCTGCAGGGTCGGCAGTGATTGCCGAATACGTAGCAGCGCCCTTGCGCTACGCCGCCGCTAATGCGCCTGATTTCGTTGATTTCATTACTAGCGATAGAGCCAAGCCGATTTGGCAAAAATATGGATTTACTGCTTAACACAGTATTTGGATGAACGCATGCCCACAAAAAACCGAATGATGCTATTGCTAGCGCTGCCACTGCTTGCGCTTTTGAGTCTCCCTTTAATCGGATTGCTCGGGCGCAGTAGTGCCAGCGAGGTTTGGCTGGCACTTGGCAGCTCTGCGGTACATGATGCCTTAGGCTTGAGTATCATCACCAGTTTCATTACGGTAGCGCTCTGCATCCTATTGGGGACACCGTTGGCGATTTGGTTGAGTCACGGTCAGCACCCGTGGACCACCTTGGTCGTCGATCTCCCCACCGTCTTGCCACCTGCAGTGGCTGGACTGGCATTGCTCAGTTTGTTTGGCCGCACGGGGTGGTTTGGCAGTCAAGGATTACTGCTCGCATTTACCACCACGGCAGTAGTCATCGCCCAATTGTTTGTGGCGGCACCGTTGTATGTGCGGGCGACGGTGGTGGCCCTCAACGCCATCGATGACGACATCGGCCACGCCGCCCAGATTGATGGGGCTGATGCATGGCAGGTATGGCGCTTTATCACGATTCCGTTGGCGTGGCCCGGCATCCAAGCGGGCATCGCGCTGGCGTTGGCGCGGGCGCTGGGTGAGTTTGGCGCCACGGCATTGTTTGCTGGCAGTCTGCCCGGCCGTACCCGCACCCTCGCGCTTGCGATCTATGTCGCCGCCGAAACAGACCCGGCAGCGGCCATCGCAATGAGCGTGGTGCTCTTATTCACCGCTATGGCCCTGTTGTTTTTTATGAAAAATAATACAGTTGTGGCGTAAATAGCATCCAAACAACACTACCTACCCACACGGAAATCAACGTTACCCACAATAAACGATTCTCCGTTCGGCATGACGAGCAAAAAATGAACTGCCCGTAGCCTGTTACACGCCGAAAACCGATACCCACGACAACACCCTGATATCTTCGTATCAGGGTGTTGTCGTGGGTACGCCAAAATCACCTACCAAGGTAGAGATTACAAATTCACCGCTTGTAAGCCAGCCAGTACGCCGATTTCGCCAACGTGGAGCGATGGGTGGAGCGTCGTGTAGTTGACCACAAATTGATCGACGGTGAGGTTGCCCCAATAGCCAACCACCCCTTCGGCGATGGCGGGGATACAGACGGATTCACCGATGACCACTGCGCGCATGTGGGCTTCGTCCCAGCGTTGGCCGGTGCGTGACGCATCAAAGGCATTGAGTGAGGCGGTGCCTTGGGCGGCAACGGCTGCGGCATACTGTTGCAGTTCGGCCAGGTTGATGTGTTGTGACAACACCTCGACATCGGCAAGCACCATGGCAGACCCCATGTCGCCGTAAGGAATGGCGAGGCGCTGCGTCCAATTCGATTGCGAATGGACTTGGGGGACATTGGCCACAAAGCGACTCAAGGTGATGTCTTCGATCCGCAATAAATGCCAAATATTCCAGACAATCGAATTGCAACTAGCGGTAGGGCGGTTGCGTAACTGGGCTTCGCTCAGTTTTTCAAAATACCGCGGAATAGTACTGCCATGGAGGTGGGCGTGATTGCGTTTGATGGCATCAATCATCGAAAAAATTCCTTTCGATCGCATACTTCGTTGCGATTGCATCGATTAATCTTACTTATTGAACAGTGGCCATAATTTGGCGCTGGCACGATCGTACTGTATCGGGTAATGGGTCTGGGCACCGAGGGCGGCAGCAGCGCGCCATGGCCAATGGGAGTCATCGAGGAATGCTCGCCCGAGCGCGATTTGGTCGGCTTCCCCGTTGGCAAGAATTTGTTCGGCCACCAATGGATCGCTAATCATCCCGACGGTGCGGGTGGTAATGCCGACTTCACGCTTGACGCGGGCAGCAATCGGCACTTGGTAATTTGGGCCAACGGCAACTTTGGCATCCGGCGACGCACCACCACTCGACACACAAATGAAATGGATCCCAGCAGCTTTGAGCATTGCGGCTTGGGCAACGGCGTCATCGGGAGTCAAGCCATCGTCGTGCCAGTCGGTGCCATTGATTCGGGCACCAAAGGCGATATGCGCGGGGATTACCGATTGGACCGCCTTCACCACAGCGAGGGGCATGGCCATACGCTGGGCAAAGTCACCACCCCATTGATCGTTGCGTTTGTTTGACAACGGCGACACAAAAGATTGGAGCAGGTAGCCATGTGCCAAATGCAGCTCAATACTATCAACTCCAGCAGTAACGGCACGTAGCGCCGCATCGCGAAAGGCTACAATAATCCGTTGAATGCCCGCTTCGTCGAGTTCGATCGGCACTTGCCATTGTTTGTCATAGGGGATCGGGCTGGGTGCGACGACATGCCAGCCACCAGCCTCCGGCATGATTTGCCCATGCCCTTGCCCTGGGGTTGGAGACGATGCTTTGCGCCCAGCATGACCGATTTGGACGCCAAATTTGACTTGTGGCGCAATAGATTTAGCAAAGCTTATCACACGCGACATTGCGCGCATTGACGCATCTGAATATAAGCCGAGACATCCATGAGAAATGCGCCCGATGCGTTCGACGCCGGTAGCCTCGATGACCACCAACCCTGGGCTCGCGCTGGCCATGGCCGTTAAATGGGCCAAATGCCAATCAGACATGACGCCGTCATCGGCAGAATACTGACACATTGGTGCCACAACGATCCGATTGGCGACGGCTAACGGACCGAGTTGGAGCGGGCGAAACAAGTATGGGGGCATCAACGTCTTCCCTGATATACAATAACACTACCTTCCATTGGCATGATACCACGAGCCATTACGATAAAGATACCAGCCGATGAACACGCTGCAATTTTTTGATACTCACGCCCATCTCTGTAGCACCCAATTTGATGACGACCGGACAATGGTGTTGCAACGCATGCAAGCGGCAAATGTGACTCGTCATCTTGAAATCGCCTACAGCCTCGAATCGTCACGGCGGGTGGTCGAATTTGCTCATTCAAATGATCAATGCTGGGCGGTGGTGGGGGTACAACCCAACCACCCCGAGGACGCGTTGCAGCTAGGTTGGATTGAACAACTACGCCACATCGCCCAGCACCCAAAAGTAGTGGCAATTGGTGAAATCGGCTTTGATCACTTCCACAAAAAAGCACCCGTTGACGTCCAAGAGCAGATGTTCCGCAAACAAATCACGCTGGCAGCCGAACGCAAACTGCCCATCGTGATCCATAGCCGTGATGCCCATGCCGATACCTTGCGCGTGCTCCGTGATGTAAAGCATCCATATGGCGTGGTTATGCACTCATTTGCCGGGGATTTGACATATGCGCGTGAATGTATTGCGCTTGGTTGTACGTTGTCACTCAGTGGACCAATTACCTTCCGCAATAATCTAGCCATGCAGCTCGTCGTCCAGCAACTTGATTTGGCCCATGTGATGATCGAAACAGACAGTCCGTACCTCGCCCCCCACCCCTACCGTGGCAAACGCAACGAACCATCGTACGTCGTCCAGGTCGCGCAACAGATTGCACTGCTCCACGAATGTCGCCTTGAGGATATCGCCCACCACACTTGGCACAATGCGTGTCGGGTTTTTGGATTGCCGCTTTCGTAACTGAAGACGCATTAACAGACTGTGTATGTTCGTGCTAGAAAGATTCCTGCATGCGGATTTTGTTGATTGGGCCTACCACACCGCACCGTGGTGGGGTTGCACATTTCACTAGCATGCTGAGTAATTTTTTACACCAATCACACATCGTCACCACATGGGGATTTGCGCCACTCTACCCACGTTGGTTATTCCCCGGCAATACGGCAGCTGACCCCAGTAAACAACCCCTTGTGTGCACGGTCGATTTGTGGCTCGATGGCGGCAATCCATTTGCATGGTGGCGCGTCTTCAGACAAATTACTCCAGGGCAATTCGATCTGATCATTTGGCAGTGGTGGACTCCGTACTGGATGCCGTTGGTGTACCTGTTGCAACGGAATGCCCGTCGCGCCCGCATCACGACAATTGCCATTAGCCATCAATTAGTTGAACCTGATGCTGCACCGTGGCAACGTTGGTTGGCGCAAGCAATGCTCCAACACGCTGACGGGGTGATTTTTTTTGGGAATACTACCACGCTGCTTCCCAATTGGCATACCCCCTGGCGGGTTGCGTCGTTACCGAGCTTTGCCGCAGTGGTGGGGGATGCAATCCCTGACCAGACTACGGCACGCCAACGTATAGGGCTCCCAGTAGATGCACAAATTGTGTTGTGCGTGGGGTTTGTACGGCCTTACAAAGGCATTGATACGATTATTAACGCAATGGCCGTGAGCTCACAACCGTTTCTCTTCCTCATCGCTGGGGAATGGTGGCAAGCACGCCAACCAATCGAGCAATTAATACGGCGTCATCACCTCGAAGCGCGTGTAATCATCCATGACCACTATATTGCGAACGAACACATCGTTGATTATTTACAAGCAGCCGACCTGCTCGTGTTACCATATCGCAGTGGCAGTGTGAGTGGTGTCGCGACATTGGCCGAAACGGTCGGTTTGCCGATGATTGCAAGCACCGTCGGTGATATTGGCAATCAACCGGGTGTCATTGCGCGGGTTGCCCCTGATAACCCAGCAGCTTGGCAGGTTGCCATTGCAGGTTTTTTTGATAAAAAAATACCCCGTACCGCGCCTATCACCGATACCACTTGGCAACGATTACTGCAGGCAATCGAAGAGGTATGGCATGACTGTAACGCCTAAACTCGCCGTTATAATTCCGGTATATAACGAAATCCACACCGTGGCGGCGATCGTCACCAAGCTCCATCAATTACCATTTGCAATAGAAGTAATTGTCGTCGATGATGCGTCGACAGATGGCACGCGTGCAATTACAGAAACACTTGCCCAATCTCAACACATTCAGCTTATTTGCCATACCCACAATCGCGGAAAAGGGGCAGCTATCCGCAGCGCGTTGGCGGTAGTCAACGCACCGGTTGTCGTCATCCAAGATGCAGATCTCGAATACGACCCAAATGATTTTGTGGCGATGCTGGCTTGTGTCGAAAATGGCGCCCAAGTGGTCTATGGTACGCGCTTTGGGCGCGGCATCCCACAAGGCATGCTCTTGAGTCATTTTGTGGCCAATCGGCTATTGACCATGTGCTTTAATCTCGGGTATGGCTGTTATTTGAGTGATCTCGAGACCTGCTACAAAATGTGGCGTACCGCAGTGCTCGCCGGTATCACCATCGACAATGACCGATTTGACATCGACCCTGAGCTCACTGCGAAAGTAGTCCGGAGCGGCTATACCATTCACGAAGTCCCCGTATCGTACCAGGGCCGACCATATCGTGCCGGCAAAAAAATCAGGGCGCGCGATGCCTTTAGTGCGTTGGCGGCGCTATGGCGGTACCGACGCTGGCAAAAATAGCGGGATCGTGCAGTGGGCGAAATGCTCATGAGGATTAATTATGCGTGTGGTTATGTTGAGTACAAGTGCGAGTCATCACCCGAGCCCGCGTGGGCGCTGGTTGCCACTGGCACGTGCGGCAACTGCCCAAGGGATCGACGTAATCTTCCTCGGATTACACCCGCAGTATCATGCATTGCAGGCACACATAACTTACGAAGCAGGTCTCACCATTCAGCATGTCGCCCAAATGCATGTCGATGCGGCAGGACCACTCCGGGGAGTGCGGTTATATTGGACTTCGTTATGGGCCGTGTTTCGTCTGGCAAAATGTGCCATTTCGTTTCGTCCGAATGTGATTTGCCTATGCAAGCCCCAACCGATCAACGGTCTCGCGGCCATTATTGTCCAACGCTGGTGCGGTGCGCGACTCATTCTCGATGTCGACGATGATGAAGCCGATTCACATGAGTTTGCTTCGATGGTCCAACGCCTAATTGTGACATGGGCAGAATGCACTATTCCACAACATGCCAGCACCATTAGTGCTGCGAGCACGTGGCTGTTGCGTCGCTTTGGCACCAATGCAATTCAAATACCAAATGGGTTGTATCCCGACCAATTCGTGCCGGCGAGCCCAAATACCCAAGAATTCTTGCAACAGCGGTACCAATTACCGCCTCGTTATTTGCTCTATTTTGGAAATTTGGCGATGCACAGCCATGGGGTAGATTTGTTACTCCGTGCATTCGCAGCGAGTCAATCACCATACCCGTTGGTCATCGCCGGTGAAGGTCATGATCGTATTGCATTGCAACTGCTCGCAGAACAATTAGGCATTGCAGCACGTTGTCTATGGATTGGTCAAATTGCCCACACTGACATCCCTGCATTATTAGCACACGCACACCTCAGCATTGACCCCGTACCCAATACGATAGCCGCTGCCGCCCGCTTCCCCCTCAAAATATGTGAAAGCCTCGCCCAAGGTGTGCCAGTCATCACGAGTCCTATCGGTGATCGCGCGTCGCTTGTCGGAGATGACGATTTTTTGGTGCCGGCAGGTGATAGTCGCGCCCTCGCTCAAGTACTCACAAAATTGAGCAGACTAGAATTTGAAGCAACTGCCTTCAAAGCACGCGTCCAGCAGTTACAATGGACAGAAGTTGGGCCACATTGGTTGGCACATCATCGTTTATTGAGGGATGTATGACGATATCAATAGTCATCCCCACCCGCAATCCACTCCATTGCTCAGATTTAATTGCCCAATGTCACGCCTACGGTTATGGTGACATCGTGGTAGTGCACCCTGAAGGAAC
>CALQBW020000015.1 GCA_943328915.2 Singulisphaera sp. GP187
AGTTGCATGATTGAATGACTATATAACGAGGTGATATGGAAATTATGCGTAATGGCTCACAGCCATCCGAACACGCCCCCGCGGCCTATTTTACGGGGAACGTGCGGATTGATCCGTTGTGTCGGCCGGCGGCGCCGGCGCGGGTGCAAAGTGTACGTGTGACGTTCGAGCCGGGGGCGCGGACGGCGTGGCACACTCACCCACTTGGGCAAACGTTGGTGGTGACAGAAGGGTGTGGCGGTATGCAATGCTGGGGCCAACCGATTCAAGAAATCCGCGCCGGCGATGTGGTGTGGATTCCGGCTGGCGAAAAACATTGGCATGGTGCGGCGCAGACCACGGCGCTGACGCATATCGCCATCCATGAGCATCTCGATGGCAAAAACGCCGATTGGCTGGAACAGGTCAGTGACGCCCAATACCGCGGTGAATAAGCAACAAGCCGGCGTGGTACATATGCGGTGGAAGCGTTGCATTCGTCCCTGAAGAGTACTGATTGGCATCCCTCCAACAGCCATATGTGCCGCATGAGGAGGTAGGTATATCTAAATCGACTGCGATTTGCTATGGCGTGGAGGTGATGCGATTCACCTTCGCGCTATATTTTTTGTGAAAAAAACGAAGCAGTGGGCGGTGAATGGGCAATAGGAGGATGGTGCGATGCACCGTTGTGGCGGAGGTTTTTTATAAAAAACGAGATTGATAGGCGGGCAAGGGCAACATACAACTTTCGGATTGACCAAACCAGCGGTAGCGATTGCGGGCCACAAAATAGTACACGGCATTGCGGATGAATCGCGGTACGATGCGCAACGGCGCGAGGAGTGGCCAGGGCCAGACTAATTGGGTACAGAGAAGCAGGGCTGCATCACTCGCAGTATAGGCGCGGTAGTCGTGGATCAGGACAATGGTCGAGAGGGCGCTGGTGTCTATGCCGTGTTGGGAGGCGAGGGCTTGCCCAGTAGCGGATTGTAGTGAGGCGAAGTGGATATTGCCGTGGCGATCGCGGGGGATAATCCAGCGCACCACCCCGTTACAAAGATTACAGACGCCATCAAAAAGCAAAATGCTGGCCATGTTCCCTCCGATGTGAGAATTGGAGACGAAACCCCCTCCACGCTACGCATGTGGAGGGGGAAAGGGATTATTTATTCGGCAACGTCTTCGTATTCGGCCATCAGGTCATGCCATTCGCCAATGAGTTCATCGCGGCGGGCGGCATAGAAAATGTGATCAACACCCTCTTCATCACGGAAGATGAGATCGACTTGGCGGCGCATTGGGCGTGTGTAACCAATATTCCCCCACCAGCGAATGGTTTCTTCGTTGATGATTTGGTCAGCAAGATGCATACGTGCTGCGTATTGGCGAATACTGCCTTCTTCAATGTCGTTCATGCGCCAGGGGTGAGGGCTGACTTCATCGTTGCGCAAATTGCGAAATATAAAGCGGCGTTCACTCTGATCGTCTTGGACGGTTTCGACCACTTCAATACCCGTTCGTGGTTTTTTAACTTGGATTAAGTCAAGCCACGCTTGGTTGAGTTGATCACGTGTGACGCCATGATATTCTTGGATTTCGAAGGCTTCAATGCCATCGGCATCGTCGTCGGTTTTGTTTTTGAGCAGTAAATCAAAGCGTGGTTTGTTTTCTTCATCACGCCAAATCCGGGTAATGGCACCACGTCCACGCCAGCGAGGCTTACGATCGCCTTGAAACGGCGGGAATTGCAACGCTGGCATGTTCGGAGCGTAGGCAGATGTATGTGCAGCGAATGAGGTAGCGGCTGGCGCCGAGGTCGCAGCGAGGTTTTCATCGTCGAATGTCACGGTATCTACGGGCAATTGTGGTGCATACGTATTGATGAGCTGTTGCCATTGGATACCAAGTCCCCAATCAGAGACCCCATAGAAAATATGGTCAATCACGCCACTACTATCGCGGTGAACTAAATCGTATTTGGGGCGACCACCTTGGACATAGGTACGCCATAAACCGATTTGATTTGTCCAGTTGATGGTGTCGAGACTTTCACTTCCATCACGGAGCTTTTCGTGTTGCTCGATGGCGTAGCTCCACAAACCTTGGGCGCGATCACGGGTCACCCCAGCGGTGGTGCGCAAATCACGAACTTCGTAATGCCAAATCCCCGCCCGGCGTTGCGCTGACACGACCGACACACCACTGCGGGGCAAGTCGAGGTCGCTGCCATCACCACCGGGATTTTGGCAGAGTTGGCGAATCTCGAGGGGGGTTGCAGCGACGGTTTGTCCATCACGGCGCACCATGATCCGCCCATCGCTCAGCACGTAGGGGGGTTGGTCACTCGGACGCACTTCGACACGCACCAAATCTTCGCTGTCAATTTGGAATGATTCGCAATTAATTTTGGGGGACGGTGATAATAATTCGGCCGCATTGGTGACCGCTCCCATGGCTTTGTCAGGTTGTTTGATGCCGATAATCTGGCCTTGTTCGCTCCCGAGCAACACTACGCCACCACCCGCATTCGCCAAAGCGGCGATGTGAGATGCCAAATGGGAACTTTTCGCATCGGCGAGCTGCACAATATGATTGTCGTTGTTGGCTTGTAACAATTGGTCAATCGCCCAGCGGCGAATGGGAGTATTGATAAAACTAATTGCCGTACATTCGTGGGCGAGGACGACATCACGCAAGGCGGCAAAGGTAGGCGTTGCGAGGGTTATTTCGCTAAATGCCGCGCCGATTGCATCAAGAGTCGTGGCGCCTGAACCACCCAAAATGCAAATCTCGTCAATTGCTGGATGTTTGTGATCAATCGCATGGAGCTGGCCAGCGGTGATTAATGATTGCACAATGTCAATTTGGCTATCATCATTTGGATGAGCAATCGCAATCCCACCAGCAGCATGGATCAGAGCGCATATTGCGCTTGCCGGCATCTGGCTTTGCCCAGAGGGAGATTCACCGCCGAGGTGTTGCAAAACGGTGATGATACTAGTGGTGGCGGTATCTGCGGCGAAAATAGCACTAAAGAGCAATGATTCATTACTGACAACAGAAAAACCAGGGAGAATCATCGTCCGCGCACGGAGCTCACGATGTAAAGCCAAACGTAATTGATCTTGGGAATTAAGAATGCCGGCTTTTTCGAGTAATACTAATTTTTCAAGGTCGCGCTGGAGTGATTCGAATCCTTTAAGCGTGCCTAAATCTGTCATGGCAATCATGTCTAATGCAGCATTTGCAGCGGCCTTGAGCAATTCGAGCTGCTCACTGTCGTCCTGTTGGTGATATCGCACATAGGGGTCAATGCGCAATACAATACTACCGCGGCTATTGGGATGAAGGGGCAAATTCATCGACGTACTCCAATATTTCAGTTTTTGCTTTTGCAAACAGAACGCTTTGAACCACTCATCAAATAAATGTGTATTTTGCACAAGATATTTGGATCAAATCGATTGCAACCATACGTTTAAATGTACAACCATACGCACAACACTATACGAGAAATAGTAATTCTTTGCAAATTGGAATAGTTTTAGTTTCGTAAGAATTTTGTTGTGTATCATTACACCATTATGTACCGGGAGCGGATTGGCATTAATGCGCTAAATCACTCATAATGGTTCCAACAGGATGTTTATTTATCGTGTAAATATGTGAGGCGCTGATAACAATGCAAACTCCCGAAACGATTGACGGATTGACATATCTTCCTGACCCAACCTATCCATATCCGTTTAATGTAACGGTACCACCACATTTTTGGATGACAGAACAAACAGGGCGACTTGCAATTGCGATGGAATCGTATTTTCAAGGCGAAACCATGACGGCGAGCAATCGCGCGGTGATTTTGAGCTATTTACGGCAATTTGTCGGGCGGGCCTTGCTGTTGCCAGGAATTAAACGTGACCCGTTGTTACAATCACTTGAACGCCTCCGCTCGCGTCATGATTTTGAACAATTCGCTGACGAATTAGCTGGCGTAGGAATAGAACCTTTTTAGCAAATGGGGTCTCACGCCGGTTCTCCTCAATAGATGCAACTAAACGATTGGTTGCTCCCCGAAAATGGAAATCCCGTCGTTCTTTTTGGGCAAGGATGGATTGGGTCATTGCAAAAATACCAGAAAACGCGCAAATTCGATTTGACATTGCCTATGTTTGTAGCGTACTATAAATCAATTGGTGTGACGGGGCGTAGCGCAGCCTGGTAGCGCACATGAATGGGGTTCATGAGGCCGGAGGTTCAAATCCTCTCGCCCCGACCAATAACGCTCTCTATGAGCACCCAAAACGTCGAACCGCTAAGGTCGACGTTTTTCGTACATTGTATTGCTGCGAGGTATTATGGTACGACGATTAGTAGTAATTTTTGCCTGTGTGAGTATGTGGCTTGGTAGTACGCCAAATCTTGCGCATGCCAAAACCGACGAGCCACGTTGTTTTGCCGAAACCGGGTATTGCATCGTCGGGCGGATTCGAAGTTATTGGGAAGCCCAAGGTGGTTTACGTGTATTTGGTTTGCCAATTGGACCGCAAGTCGATGTCCTCATCGAAGGCAAAACATTGACGGTCCAACGTTTTGAACGCAACCGACTTGAACTACACCCCGAAAACAAAGCCCCATACGATGTGCTGTTAGGGCGGCTTGGCGCTGACCGATTGCGTCAACAAGTCCGCGATTGGTTTACCTTCCCCAAAACTGATAGTGGCAAAAGTTGTCGCACCTTTGGCGAAACTGGTCACACGGTGTGTGGGCGTTTCCTGAAGACATGGCGACGTTATGGAATTAACCTCGACAACCATGTTGCTGTATCTGAAAACGAAAGTTTGGCATTATTTGGGTTGCCGATTTCCGATCTACTCACGGAGCGCTTGAGTGATGGCAAAGAATACCAAGTGCAATGGTTTGAACGTGCGCGCTTCGAACTTCATCCCGAAAACAGTGACCCATATGATGTATTGTTTGGGTTGTTAGGGAACGAAATGCGCGATTTTGTGCCATTACAAGTTCCCGCCGACCTCTCCATCTTGGGGTTGCCGAGTGGGACTGTCGAAGAAGCCATACGCGTGCTGGCGCCGCGAGCCGTTGACAATGGCTACAGCTACGATGATGTCCGTGCAATCGTGCAAGCCTACGAGAAGGTAGGCTCGAGTGTGGGAGTTGACTGGTTTCTTGCCGTAGCGCAAATGGCTCATGAAACTGGCTACTTGACCAGTTTTTGGTCTGCACGTCCGCAACAAAACCCGGCTGGTCTCGGAGTCGAAGGCAAGTCATCACTGACAAATCCGAATGATCCGAGTTGGGTATTTAACCCACAGCGAAAGCTCTGGGAAAAGGGGCTAAGCTTCGCTACGTGGAATGATGATGCAATCCCGGCACATATTGGTCGGTTATTGGCGTATGCCTTGCGTGATGATCAAGCCTCCCCTGCGCAGAAAGCAATGATCGATAAGGCATTGGGGTACCGTGCACTGCCCAGTGATTTGCGCGGTATCGCCCCTACGATCGTTGGTCTAAATGGCCGCTGGGCCTACCCTGGTACGAGCTATGGCCAACGAATATTGGTTGTCATGATACGGTTGCGCCAATTACCATAACAGCAGCTGTACATAATTGTGTTTGGTACACCCCTTAGTTTAGGACTGAGGGGTGTGTATTTTTGGTGGCAATTAAATAAAAACCTCAGAATGAGAATTTTTGGTTTACAATAACAACAACTACATCGCATAGTATTGATTTCTATGATAAATCATGGTAGTATGGGCGATGTAATCAAATTGTAATTTAATGGTATTAGTAATCGTAGAGATTGCGTTGGGATCGTAGTAAGGCAAAGAGGTCATGATGAACGAAATGACTTTGCAAAATGCATATGAGCTGATGCGTGCAGCGGTAGGAAGTGGCGAACATGAGCGCTTAGCAGAAATTGCGCGTCACGTGTTGCATTCCTTCCCACAAAATCTCAAAGCCAAATTGTATTTGGGTGAAGCACTTATTGCAATCAACGCACTGGCGGAAGCTCGTGCCTTATTTGAAGAAGTAAGTGCGAGCGACCCAGAGAACATTGTTGCGCAGATAGGCTTGAGCACCGTTGCGGAGCGCGAAGGTGATTTGGCTGCTGCAACGAAGTATCTCGAGCGGGCAATGGAAATCCGTCCTGATATGGGTGAATTGCGACCTCGCTTACTAAACTTGTACCAACGCACTGCCCGCCACGATGTGTATTTATATTTGAGCCGTTCCGGTTTGGCACGGTTGTTTATGCGTTCACATGCATATAGCCAAGCAATCCCTGAATTCCATCAAATGGCACTGGCAAACCCCAACCACCGTGAACATGTGGTGGCATTGGCAGAAGCGTTGTGGCGCAATGGTGATGAAACAGAAGCGCACGAAATTTGCCAAGATATATTGCGTGAAGATCCACAATTGTTGAAGCCGAATTTAATTGAAGCGCGGTATCAGAGTAGTCGAGATAGTGTGTTGAGCAATATCTGTTGGGAACGGGCACAAGCGCTTGATCCATTATTAGAAACTGCACATGAGTTATTCGGCAGTGAAGCTGTGCCACACCACCTAGAGTGGATGCTCCCAGCGTGGGAAGATTCGGCTGTTTCGCAACACCACGTACAGGCGAAGGCAAGTGTAAATAGCCAAGTAACCTACCTCGAGACCGGACAAATGCCCGTCGTGGCTATACATGAAGTCGAATCGGTATTGGAACAGATGCGGCTGATGGGGCGCAATACGGATATCGACCATGACCATGATTATGCAAGCATGCTTGATGACACGGCACACGATAGTACTGGAGTATTGTTACAACGGACATTGCAACGCCAAGCTGCGTTGCATGCAGATGCAGGCGTCGCACCTGCAGGTGTCGTCACGTCTTATGACGCAATTGCTGCGGCGATTCCCGCGGTGGTCCAGCTCGCCGCTAATTTTATGTCTTCGGTAACAGCGGTTGCACCAGTGATTAATGCCACAATGATGCCAACACCAACGGGAGATTCAGAGGTCACAAATAATAATCGGCAGACACCGGCGTCAACAGTGACGGTTAATAACAATGCGCGTATCCCCACGACGACACCAGTTGCGCCAGAGGCCGATGAAGTTGCCACTGAGCCGGTGCAACTGCGCGGGAATGGCAGTGAAAATGCGTATATTCCGTTTACTAATCAGAACCCAGTAGACGATGATGACCGGTTCCTGGCAACATTTATGCAGAAACAATCTGATGACTCGGCGAATACGTCAGAACCTAATACATTTGGAACTTCGACATCAAATGATAGTCGGATTGAAACAGGTTTGATACAAGCAACGCCGTGCAGCGATGATTTGTATGTGCTTTTAGCCCGATTGGAAATTAAACATCACCCTGCCCAAACAGAGAATTTACGGGATGTGGTAGCCCGGACGTTGGGTGGGGTGAATGCGATAGAGCGCACCAAGACACCAGTAACCCGTGGGAAAGAGATTGCACACCAAGCGGTCAAAGCAGCGGCAATAACGCTTGATTCGCTCTTAGATGTACAATCACCCGACGTGCAAAGTGCCATCGTAGCGCCAGCGCACCCTGAAGGTGGCGATAATTTGTTGGCATCGTTGTTGGCGCAACCCGGGAGTGGATTGACTGAAGGAATGCGCGGTTTGGCGGTGACACCGCCGCGAAGTGACCCAAATACGCGGGTCACCCCGATTGAAAATGATGAAACCTTGACGGAATTATTGGAAAATGGCCTGCGCGTGGGTAGTGTGGGGGCAGATGATGTAGCACGTGCGAGTGCGGGCGATCAAGCAACCCACGATGCGCTGATGGCGTTACTTGAAGATGAATCTGTCGTGGTGCGTCCGCAACCTGACTTTAGTCAATTATCAGTGAGTCATGGAATGCGGTTACATGATTTCCCTGCCGATGTACAAGCCAATGAAATGGATGTTTCGCAGGTGATTCGTGATTTGGGGCTAACCTCAGGCGAAATGGCGGCGATTACACCCGATCTCGAGCAAATGTTGCAAAATGATATTGCTCCAAAAATTGCCCCCAAAAGCAATCCACCCATGGCAGATCTGGTACCACCTGTTGATACCGCCAGTGCTGCGATATCGGGGAATCTTGCAATAGATGGCTATTTGTGTGCACTCCAAGAAGACCCGGAAAATGGTGTATTGCGATTATCTGTGGCGCGGGTTGCAGTCCAATGTCGTATGCATGATACTGCGCTTACCCAATACCGGTATTTGATTCGCAATGCTGTATTACTCGAAGATGTCGTGAATGATTTGCGTGATTTCCTCAGTGAAATCAGTGAACCATCAATGCGGCGAGAATGTAGTCGTTTGCTAGGGAATGCGTATGCGAAGCAGAACAAAGTGCAAGAAGCAGTTGAAGCATACCGCATGACATTAAGTAGCGGTCCTGCGCCGTTGTTGTGATTTGAATGTGTCAATAGGAAAAAGGAGGTGTATGGTACCATACACCTCCTTTCATGCACTCGTATAATGAATAATGGTATGATAGTGATGGTAATTGTGTCATCTTGTGGTGAAGGAGTCTGTTGTGGAGCGTTCGCTAATTATTTTGAAGCCCGATGCCGTACAACGTGGGTTGATTAGTGCAATTTTAGGGCGTTTGGAGCAACGTGGGTTGAAGCTTGCTGGTTTGAAGTTGATGCAAGTCACCGAAAAATTAGCACGCACCCACTATGCTGAACATGAAAGCCGTGCCTTTTTTCCATCGTTGATTGAATATATCACGTCTGGGCCCGTGGTAGTGATTGCGGTTACTGGCAAAAACGTCATTGAGACGGTACGAACCATGGTTGGTGCCACTAATCCAGTCAAATCAGCACCTGGGACGATTCGTGGCGATTACGGCCTCGAAATTGGCCGCAATTTGATTCACGCCTCAGATTCCCCAGAAAGTGGCGAGCGCGAGACGGCGATCTTTTTTGCCAGTGATGAATTGGTAAACGTAGAGCGCAGCGTGGATCGCTGGATATACGAGTAATTAAGCATGAAGATTGCGATTATTGGTTTGGCCAACAGTGGCAAAACCACGGTATTTAACGCATTAACACGCGGTACCGCCGAAACAGCTGCGTATAGTTCGGGGCAACTCGAACCAAATATCGCTACGGTCAAAGTACCTGATCAACGCTTAGATGCGTTGGCACGGATGTTTAACCCGCGCAAATTCACCCCTGCCGACGTGCAGTATGTCGACGTGGCGGGGATGAGCGGTGGGAACAAAAGCGGATTGCCAGCAGCAGTGTTGAATTATATCAGCGGTGCTGATGCGTTTTTGCATGTGGTACGCGCCTTTGAAGACTCAGCAGTGCCGCATCCCGATGGAAGCGTCGACTTTCGCCGCGATATCGAATCTGTTGACCTTGAGTTGGCATTCTCGGATTTGGCAATTATCGAAAAGCGACTGGTGCGATTGGGTGGTGAAATCACCAAAATGGCCGGGCGCGACCGTGACCAACGAATCATCGAACGAGACGCATTGATACGCCTGCAATCAGCTCTCGAAGCCGGGCAACATGTGCGTGATATTGACTTGAACGAAGATGAATCACGGTTATTACGTGGGTACCAGTTTTTGACGGCCAAACCGATTTTGCAAGTAATTAATGTCAGTGACGATGCGGTGAATGGGTCGTTTGATTTTAGTTATAACCACCGCATGAGTGGTGTTGCCGTTATTGCCGGCAAAATCGAAGCTGAATTGGTCCAAATGTCTGACGACGATGCGGCGGTCTTCATGGAAGATTTGGGGATCAGCGAACCAGCCCGCAATCGCGTCATTCGTATGTCGTATGATTTGCTCGGTTTAATGAGCTTTTTGACGGCGGGCGAAGACGAAGTACGTGCGTGGACGATCCGACGCAATACCCCGGCTGTTGAAGCTGCCGGGGCAATTCATTCGGATATTCAGCGGGGATTTATTCGTGCCGAAGTGGTGGCATTTGATGACCTGATGAAGGCCGGCACAATGGTTGACGCCAAAAAAGCCGGTACCGTGCGTCTTGAAGGAAAGCTCTATATCGTCAAAGACGGTGATATTTGTCACTTTTTGTTTAACGTGTAGGGTTTTTGAGGATAAATTCATTGGAATGCGCAGGTCGACGTATGTCGACCTGCGCGTTTGGTTATATTGATGCAAACAGGTGCGGGTATAATAGCTAGATACGCATGCATTGTGCAGCGTGCACAGGTGATATATGTACGTGTTGCGCCGCTATTTCCGGGTTGACGAATTAATATTGTTGCTGTTGGTATTGGTGTTGTATGCGGTGGGATATGTACAACTCACGGTAACGACGGGGAGTACTGAATTAGTTCCCACGGCGCGTGGGGTGTTGCGGATTTTGTGGCCGTCAATGGCGCCATTACTCTGTTTTGTGGTGCTGTCGGTGTTGATGCATCGCTTCCAACCACGCGTTGATCAATTATTGATTCCGTTGACGGCGTTTTTTAGTGGGATGGGGTTATTATTTACCGCCCGGCTTGATCCGAGCTTAGCAGTACTTTACCCCAATACCTATCCAAATATTGATGTGCGTCAAGCAGTTTGGGTAACGTTGGGGATTGTGATGTTTGGCTTGATTGTACTCGTGCCGTGGGATGCGATTTTGCGCAAACGGACGCGAATGACACTTATCGATTATCTTGGTCATAATCGCTATGTGTGGTTGTCAATAGGATTACTGTTGATTGTGGCGACGTTGTTTTTTGGGAATGATCCCAATAACAGTGGGGTGCGGGCGTGGCTCAAAATCGGACCAATGTACTTTCAGCCTTCAGAATTATTAAAGCTGGCCTTGGTGATATTTTTGGCGTCATATCTCGACGAACAACAAGGACAATTGACAAGTGGTGTGCGTTGGCGTGGGATTGCATTGCCATCGATGACCGCCATGGTGCCGTTGTTGATTATGTGGGGCATTGCCATGGTCCTGATTGTGATCCAACGTGACCTTGGGGCCGCATTGATGTTGTTTAGTGTGTTTTTGGCGATGATTTATGTGGCGACTGGACGTGGGTTATATGCGGGCATTGGGTTATTGGCCTTTGTGGTCGGCGCATATGCCCTGTATCATTTTTTACCAATTGTAAAATTGCGGGTCGGCTTGTGGCTAGACCCGTGGTCGCAAGCGCGAGGCTACCAGTCGATCCAGTCGATTTACGCTTTGGCATCGGGAGGGGTGCTAGGAAGTGGTATCGGCAAAGGAATGCCAGGCATGGTGCCTGCCGCCCATACCGATTATATTTTTACTAGTATTGGCGAAGAATTAGGGATGGTCGGTGCGGTTGGCTTATTGATGGGCTATTTGTTGTTAGCAGTGCGAGGATACGGTATCGCAATGCGGCTGGCTGGCAAATTTTCTATGTTTGAACAATTGCTGGCGGTAGGATGTACGACTATTTTGGTAATCCAAACATTTATTATTATCGCGGGCAATTTACGTGTGATGCCGTTGACGGGAATTACGTTGCCGTTTGTATCGTACGGGGGGTCAGCAGTGTTGATGAACTTTGTGGTTATGGGGTTGTTGGCCCGGTTGTCGATTAATCAGCGTGATGTGAGTGAAGCAAGTTAGCAATGCCTGGAATATGCAAGACATCTGGCACGCGCTGAGATATCTAATAGCGGGCGAATTTTGGTATGATGAGATAAGCAATATCGGTGGGATAGAAGGAGCGACCGCGTGACGACCTTATTATTGATTCGTCATGGTGCCAATGATTGGGTGCATGGGCGCTTGGCTGGACGGATTCCTGGTGTTCACCTCAATGAAGAAGGCCGACAACAAGCCACAGCCGTGGCTCAACGTCTGCACGAAATTCATTTGGCAGCAGTATATGCAAGCCCATTAGACCGCACGCTCGAAACAGCGCAAGCTATCGTCGCCGATCGTGATGTGCAAATAACCCAAGTGGCTGATTTGCGTGAAGTCGATTATGGCGAATGGCAAGGTGCCGAACTCAAAGTATTGTATGAACATGAGTTATGGCCAGGGGTGCAGCACTATCCAAGTGGGACGCGATTCCCCGGTGGAGAAACGCTCGGCGAAGCGCAAATGCGCATGGTGCAGGCACTCGAGCGCATCCGTGGCAGTCATAGCGATCAAGAGGTAATAGCAGTGGTCTCGCATGCGGATTTGATTAAATTGGCATGTGCCTATTACATCGGCATGCACATGGATTTATTTCAACGCCTCGAAATAGGCACTTGTTCGGTGACTGCCTTCCGCTTTACCAAGGCTGGACCGCGATTGCTGGTACTCAATGATCTTGGCTCACTCGCTCATCTGCGCCCAAAGCCACCTGAGGTGGCGGCGCAGCCTAGTACAACGACGACAACCACACCATGAAGTACACTTATGATTTTGATCCGGCAGCCTATCTGACGGCTGGTACGGTTGGCAAACCTGGCCAACGAACGTTTTATATTCAGGCCCGGCGTGGCCGTGAGTTGGTTTCGTTTTTGACCGAAAAAGAACAAGTACGGGCGTTGGGAATTGCGCTTGATCGATTGGGTGACGAAATCGTCAGCAATAATCCATTGCTTTCGCCCAAAGATGATGATTTGTTGATTCGCGATATGTCAATAATTGAACCACTCGAGCCGGCCTTTCGGGTCGCACAATTGGGGTTGGGCTATGACGCCGACCGAGATTTATGTGTGATTATTATGCAGGGTATGAGTGAAGACGAAGATGAGGAATCACCGTCGGCACGGATTTGCATTCCGCGTGACCAAATGCGTGGTCTGAGCAAACACATCGTGCAATTGGTGGCAGGTGGGCGCAAAGTCTGTGGTAATTGTGGGCGCCCCAAGGATCCAGAAGGGCATTTTTGTCCACAAATGAATTAGGCGGGTTGGAATAAATAGATGAGTACGGCGATGAGCGATGAACGACCGGCGTTGGGGATGAATGAAATATTGGCGTTGCTCACGTACGGCGATTTAACTCCCCAGGCGTCAATGCCTTGGAGTAGTAATGCGACGATTTTGTGTGTTGCCAGCCATGAAGGCAACCAAGCGTTAGCAATCTACAAGCCACAACGTGGTGAACGCCCCTTGTGGGATTTCATACGCGGCACGCTGTGTCAACGTGAAGCAGCAGCCTTTGTGATGAGCCAAGAACTCAAATGGCATCTTGTGCCACCCACCGTGTTGCGGGATGGCCCGTATGGACTGGGTTCGGTCCAACTCTATATCGAAAATGACGAAGAAGCCCATCTTTTTACCATGCAAAAAGATGGTGGCTATGAATCCTATTTGCCCCGCCTTGCGATTTTTGATGCCATTATCAATAACGCCGACCGCAAAAGTGGTCACTGTCTCAAAGGGAATGATGGGCGCTTATGGGCAATCGATCATGGCGTGACCTTTCACCACGAAAATAAGCTTCGGACCGTAATATGGGATTTTGCCGGTGAAGCAATCCCCGAAGAAATCATGCACGATTTGGCGACGTTACGGGGGCGCATCCACCGTCGTGAACATAGTTTGAGTCTCCTCGATACGTTGTTGAGTCCCGAAGAAATCCAGGCATTGCAACGCAGGGTTGAACGGTTGCTATCGAAAGGCAAATACCCGCAACCATCGTCAGAGCGAAGTTACCCGTGGCCACCGGTCTAACACGGGAGTGGGTAAGTGGTACGTTCGCAACGAATTCAACGTTGATGTGTTCACTTGATATCGATTAATGATGAATAGGATGAACAATGACAAACCCTCAAGCAAGCGACAATGGCCCGATATGTGTCGCAGTCGTAGGATCTGGTCCAGCGGGATTTTATGCGATAGAAGCCTTGTTGAAATCCGAAACGCCAGTCCGAATCGATATTTATGAACGGTTACCGACGCCGTTTGGCTTGGTGCGTTCGGGCGTCGCCCCTGACCATCAATCCATCAAAGGGGTGACTCGTATTTACGAAAAACTGCTCGCAGATGCACGGGTGCGTTTTTTTGGTAATGTAACAGTGGGACGCGACATCACGCATGCCGAGCTGCGTACCTACTATGACCAAGTCATTTATGCTGTCGGTGCGCAATCTGATCGCAAAATGGGCATCCCTGGCGAAGATTTGCATGGTAGTGCGCCAGCCACCGCCTTTGTGGGCTGGTACAACGGCCACCCCGATTACCGTGACGCCCAATTTGATTTGACGAATGAGCGTGTGGTAGTGATTGGCAACGGTAATGTAGCGATGGATGTCACCCGAGCTTTGATGGCCTCTGTTGACGAACTTGCCACCACGGACATGGCCGACCATGCCTTGGTCGCCTTGGGCCAATCAAATGTCAAACAAGTAGTGATGTTGGGGCGGCGTGGCCCGGTGCAGGCAGCTTTCACCACGCCTGAACTCAAAGAATTCGGCGAAATCCATGGCGTCGATGTATTGCTAGACAGTGAAGATTTTGTGATTGACGACATCAGCACCACGCAACTTACGAATGAAAAAGTCGCGAGTCGAAATTTTGCGGTGATGCAAGAATATTTGCAACGTCAGCACGCCCATACACGCAGCATCCATATGCAGTTTTTGTGGTCACCGATCGAAATCACGGGCGAAAACGGTAAGGTGACGGGGGTTGTTGTCGAACGCAATCGCCTTGTCCCTGACGGAAATGGCGGGGTCAAAGCCGAAGGCACGGGTATACGACGTACAATCGCCGCAGGCTTAGTCCTCCGCTCGGTAGGGTACCGGAGCGTGCCAGTACCAGGGGTGCCGTTTGACGACAAACGTGGGTTGTTACCCAACCAAGATGGGCGGTTGCTCGATGGTGCGAGTGGCGCCGTGGTCCCCCACTGCTATGTGGTGGGTTGGGCCAAACGGGGACCGTCAGGGATTATTGGCACCAACAAGCCAGATTCAGTAGCGACAGTCAATGCCATGAAGGAAGATTGGCCAACACTTGGCGGAATCGCTGCTGAATTACGCGATGGTCACGCAGTAGAAGCCTTGATTCGCTCACGCTGCGAGACGGTGGTGAGTTATGCCGGCTGGCGGTGCATTGATGTGCATGAAACCGCCATGGGCAGTGCCCACGGACGTCCACGTATCAAGCTGACCAACATCGCCGACATGTTGGATGTTGCGAAAGAGTAACAGACGTTTCGATTTGCCGGAGCAGAGACCTGAGTGCATGCCGATGCACTCGGGTCTTTTGAGCGAGATAGGATGTTGGCGTGGGAGTGGCGGCATATGTGCTCGTCACAGCCTCGTGATGGACAGCTAGATTTATTTAAATTTGAAACGTGGTAGCTACGAAATAATGATCACTGGGGTAGCGTCCGGTAGAATCGTGGTTTTTGCAGATTTGGGCATCAACCACATTGAGTTGGTGGTGGGGGTCACGGGTGCAAATCCAGTCGATGCGGGCGTCATTGGGTTCACCCGAGCGGGTTGGCCACTCATCGCCTTTGAACCCATGAAAGGTCATAACGCCGGCACCGTCGGTATGCCCAGCGGCCTGCCAGCTATCCACAAAGCCGTAGCTCCGCAAGGCAGCGTGGGCGGCGCTGGTAGGAGCGACGTTAAAGTCCCCCATGATGATGGTGGGCAGGTGATCAAGGTGGGCGAGCTGGCTGGCGATGACGTGCATCGATTCGGTGCGAGATAGAGCGCCGAGGTGGTCAAGGTGGGTGTTGCAGATGCACAACGTCTGCCCGCTGGGGATATGGGTGACCGTCACCCAATTAGCTACACGCGTCCAATTACAATCCCACGAGCGCGATTGGACGTGGGGCGTCTGGCTCAAAAAACAGTTGCCATGACTAGTAACGGTAAAAAGATCAGTGCGCAGCGCGAGAGCGGCGTATTCGTATGGACCATGATTGCCATATGGTAAGCCGGGCATGATGGTGTAACCGGGAAAGGAGTCACGCAACCAATCAAGTTGGGTATCCATACATTCTTGGACACCGATGATATCGGGATGGAGTGTGTGGAGCGTTGAGGCTAATAATTGGTGGCGGTGTGGCCACGAATCAGCGCCGTCGTCGGCGTTGGCGTTGCGCAGATTGGCGCTACAAACGGTGAATGGCATGGATCTGCTCCTGATGGGGGGTATTAGAGGCCGATGCTACGTAGGTAGGTGCGGTTATGGGCGGCACTGATGCGGGGCTCGCCCATGCCTGGCAAGACGTCTTGCTCGACCACTATCCAGCCGTGATAACTGATGGTGGTGAGGGTGCG
This sequence comes from Singulisphaera sp. GP187, assembly GCA_943328915.2. Lineage (GTDB taxonomy): Bacteria > Chloroflexota > Chloroflexia > Chloroflexales > Roseiflexaceae > UBA965. The sequence goes on from CALQBW020000015.1 coordinate 16,225, forward strand.
GGCGATGGCGGCGAAATCTACGGACCCCCGCCCCAGTTCACAAAAAATCCCGGCCTGGATGGCGGCAAAGTAATCGAGCTGGTCGTGGCGGGTGCGGGTGGCAATCTCGGGCTGACAATCTTTGAAGTGCACCAGGCGTAATCGCGGTGCGAGGCTGGTGAGTGCCGCCACGAGGTCGGTATCGTTGCGCCCAGATCCAAACAAATAATGACCGGTATCAAATACGATGCCGATGAGGGTGGGATCGGTATGAGCGAGGAAGGTGGTGATTTCGTTGGGGGTTTCGACGATGCCGGCACAATGATGATGGAAGGCACCGGTGAGCCCGCTACTCTGATTGACGGCATGGGCAACTTGGGTGGCAATGGCGCCGGCGTGGGCGAGGATGGCGTCACTACTCGGCGTGTTGATGCGGCCGGCGTGGGTGGTGCGATAGGGGTCACTGCCGTTGTCATCTGCCAAAATAATCAATGGTTGATGGGACTGACCGAGGATCTGCGCGGTGCGGGCCAGGAGCTCGGCGGTACGTTGGGCGTGCGCAGTGGCGGTGGCGATTTGGGTCGTTGTCCCTTGGAGTGCCACGGGGACAAAGGCACCAATCAATGTCAGTTGGCGTTGCTGGAGTGCGGCAGCGAGCTGGATTGGGTCGGTAGGCATAAAGCCCCAATCGCCGAGTTCAGTGCCGGTATAGCCGGTGGCGAAGAGCTCGTCGAGCATCTGGGTGGAGGTGATACGTTCACCGCTGAGGCCGGCAAATTCGAGGGTACCCCACGAACAAGGGGCATTGGCAATCGAAAAAGTGGTCATGGGTTAAACCTTCTAGTGAATGGCTAAGCTGATTAGCGCTATAGCGATGTCGATTCACGTGGTAGCCGCTTTGTTTTTGTCAATAGCAATCCAAAAGAATTATTCGACGTCTGTGGAAATTGTCTGCAACAAGGCGAGGGTGGCGACGCGGGCCGGACGCAAGGGCGGCCGGACAGCATCGGGGCCCCAGCCATAGAGGTGCTGGGTGGCGGCTCCGCAAATCCGTCCTTGGCAGGGGCCCATGCCACAGCGCTGTTGCAGTTTGGCGGTGCGCCAGTCGCGGGCATGCTGGAGTTGGGCGTGGGTGACGTCTTCGCAGCGACAGACGATGGTGTCGTCCGCGAGGGGCGTGGTGGCAGGAGTGGCAAATGTGGCGGCGATGGCAGTGGCCAGCTGACGTTCGTGCGCGACCCGCTGTTGCCACTGGGTGATGGCGCTGGTGTCTCGGCAAATCACTGCCGCCACAAGGTGCCCCTCGGCGATGGCACAATCGAGCCCACCGATGCCCCGTGCCTCGCCGATGGCATAGACGTGGGGAATGGTGGTGGCCAGCAGGCCGGTGGTGGTGACGGCAGCGGGGGTGGTGTCACATCCCAGGGATTGGGCGATGTCGAGATTGGGGACGAGGTGGTGGCCAATCGCGACATAATCACAGGTGAGCTGGAATTGATGATCTCCCCGTTGGATTCGGACGCCGGTGCTCTGTGTCGTGCCAGTGATTGCAATGACATGACTATCGGCCATAAAAGGGACGCCAATTAATTGGGCGGCGTAACCCACGGCCTGCCAGATTTTGCGGGGATAACGGGCCAGGTGCAGTCCAAAACGAACTAAGCGGGGCAATGATTGTTGCTCGGCGATGGCCACGATGTGGGCACCATGCATGCGCAGAAAGACTGCGACTGGCCAGATGAGCGGACCGGTACCGGCGATGACGACGCGTTTGTTGGCGATCGGCATGCCTGCTTTGACGAGCGCTTGGAGGCCACCAATCCCCGTGACACCGGGGAGCGTCCAGCCCGCCACTGGCAAGAGTAATTCACGGGCACCGCTGGCAATGATGAGGTGGCGGTAGTGCAATAAGTGGGCGTCACGGGGGTTTTCGACCAACAATTGTTGCGACGCCAACGTGGCGATGACGCGGGTTTGGTAGTAGGTGGTGATGTGGGGCGATTCCAAGGCAGCGCGGGCTGGTTGGATCGATTTATTGTTGACGCCACGCCAGATTTGGCCACCGGCAGCGGGATTGTCGTCGATGAGTGCGACGTGTTGGCCGCGACTTGCAAGTGCGTGAGCGGCATGCATGCCGGCGGGACCAGCGCCAATGATGATGACGTCATAGCTTTGCATCGCCACCCTCCCCATACGTAATCCGCATCCCTGATGCTACCGGTGTTTGACAGGCGAGTTGGTGTGCCGCTCCATTGATGGTTACCCGGCACTCAAAACAAATACCCATACCACACACCATTGTGCGTGGCATGTCGCGTACCGATTGGCGTGTGGCGCTGAGCTGAGGGGTTGCTTGCGTAATTGCACCGGCCACCGTTGTACTGGCATCACAAGTGTATGAGCGATTATTGATAAATACGGTTAGCGTCGCCATAGTACTCACTTTTTGGAATAACAGGTCTAATGCGCTGGGAAAAAACGTTCTGGTAAATAGGGCGAGGGATTGATTGCTGGGCTGGTGTGATTGAGCAGGGCGGCGAGTAAGTCGGCTGTGCCGAGTGATGTCGTAATCCCCAATCCTTCGTGACCGGTAGCCAACCACAACCCGGGAATGTGGGGGTGTGGGCCAATCAGCGGGAGTCCATCAGGGGTGGCAGCGCGGTAGCCAGTCCAGACGCGGAGCGTGCTGAGGGTAGCTAATCCCGGCATAAAATCAATGCAACGTTGTAGCATGCGCCCGAGCATGTGAGGGTCGACTTCGGGGGTGTGTATGTCGTATTGACGGCACGAGCCAATCAAAATTTGCCCGGTAGCGCGAGGTTGTATGTTGAAAGCCACTGAATCGACATCGGCGAGGTGTGCATTTTTGGCATAGCCCATTTCGGCAACTTGATGGTGAATAAAGCCCGGATAGCGGTCGGTGATCACGAGATGCCCTTTTTTGGGGCGAATTGGCAATGTTGGCACGAGTTCACGTGCCCGGGAACCGGTTGCAAGGACCACTACATCGGCGCGTAATTGCCGGCCATTAGCCAGGGTCACGCCACCGGATTGAATAGCAGTGACTTCGTCATGGATCAACGTACCACCCGTTTGCTCCCATAGCCAGGCCGCACTGCGCGAGGAATAAACCACCGCATCGCCAGCGATGCGCAATCCACCGGGTAATCCAGGGCGCAGATTGGGTTCGTGACGATAAAGGGCTGCTGCATCGAGCAGTTCGGCGTGAAGTCCCGCAGCGTGGTAGCTGGAGACTTTGGCGGCGGCTAAGGTCAGTTCTTCGTCATCACTTGCTACCCATACCGTGCCACACGGAGTGTATTCGTGGATGAGAGGGTTGGCTTGTCCGAGCGTATGCCAGCGCCGTTGCGAATCTGCGGTCAACACCAATTCTGCCGGAGAATCATCGAGTGCTACTATTTGCCCCATACCCGCGGCAGTAGCGCCGCTGCCGATGGTATCACGTTCGACAAGGGTGACGCGCCAGCCGGTTTCGGCGAGGCGATGAGCGCAGGCACATCCGACAATCCCACCGCCGATGATGATGACATCCGAGGGACTCATTGTGGGATCCCATACACAAAGGGATCGTCAGGATTGCTCATGATTTGACCAACCATGGTGACATAGGCACGTCCGGTTATTATGGGCCATATTTGTCCCTGTGCATCACGACGATAGCGCGCCTGGAAGCGACTACCGATGATGCTTTCTTGGATCCACTCTGCATCTGGAGCGAGCAATCCATCGTCAGCCAGGCAGGCGAGTTTGGCACTCGTGCCAGTGCCACACGGCGAGCGGTCGTAGGCATTTCCGGGGCAAAGCACAAAGCTCCGGCTATCGGCTCCAGGCGATGCCTGCCCAAATAATTCGATGTGGTCGATTTCGGCGTTGTCAACGCCGGTAATACCTTGCGCAACTAATGCGTGGCGGATTGTGTTGGCACCGATTGTCAGTGTGGCGATACTGTCGCCTTGGAGGTCATAGCCATGGTCATGACACAAAAAGAACCAATTACCACCCCATGCCACATCACCATGAATGATGCGCCCGTCGGGGAGGGTAACGGCGACGTGACGGGCGGAGCGATACGAAGCGACATTGGCGACAGTTACACTCCCGTCAGGGTTGAGATGAGCGGTGATTGTGCCCACCGGTGTTTCGATTCTATGTTCCCCAACGGTAATACGGCCTAAAAACGCCAAACTCGCTATTAACCCAATGGTGCCGTGACCGCACATCCCCAAATACCCCACATTATTAAAGAAAATCACTGCAGCGCTGGCACTGGGATCATGTGGCGGGCATAACAACGCGCCGACGAGGACTTCGCTCCCGCGTGGTTCGTTGATGACGGTACGGCGTACCGTGTCGTGGTGGTGGCGGAGTCGTGCGAGGCGTTCCAAAAGCGGGCCGGTGCCGAGATCAGGACCACCTGCGATAATAAGCCGGGTAGGTTCACCTGCAGTATGCGAATCGATAAAATCGATGTGATTTAGCATATGAGTACCTTTTGGTGTGTGAATCAATGATGAGTTTATTCTACGACAGCTTTGGCGTAATTCATTTGCGGCTACCTTCGTTGGAAATTATTTGGTGGCGAAAGTGTCCATTTTCGAGCTGGCAAGATTCATCCGTCCATTTATTTGCTTGGTGATGTGCGCGAACGTAAATTCACGTTAAAATACCTACAGATGATTGAGAAAGGCATACTCGTGACGAGATCAGTTTCACAAATGACAATGCGTAATATTGTGATGGTTACCGTGACGATGGCAGCGGTGTTGTGGCTTGTTGGTGGCCTTGCCCGCTGGGGCATTTCGTTAAGTATATTGTTGATTGTTCCCGGATGGTGGTTGCATCAGTATATCCCTGCTCCCTGCACAAGTCGGGTTGGCCGCTTACTGTTGGGGGCAGCAGTCGGTCCAACGGTTGTTGCAGTAATCTATATGTTGGCAGCTGCGATGGGGGTGGCGATTCCTCCATTTGTGTTGGAATGGTGGCTGCCTGTGCTGGCGATTCTGGCGTTACGGCGGTTGTGGTCATCGCTTGCTGACCGTAGTGGAGCCGTCCCGGGCCGTTGGTGGGGCGCACTGGGAATCATTGTAGGAGTATTAGTTGCGTGGACACGCAATGCCCAAATCGCCGGGTTGATGTTCCCCCCTTGGGTTGATGCCGTCCATCATGCGTTGTTGATACGGGTGGCTTACGAACAGGGCCATGCGCCATGGAGCTTGATGCCCTATTTGCAAGTAAGCAATTTGTCCTACCATAGTGGGTTTCACAGTATTAACGCTGCATTACTGCATGCGAGTGGGCTCACACCTGCAGATCTCGTGTCGGTATTGTTGGATGGTGGCCAGGTGTTGAATGTGCTGGCAGTGGCAAGTGTAGCGGCATTGGCATGGGTGTGGTGGCGACAATGGCCGGCAGTGATTATGGCAGCCGTCGTGGTTGGCTTGATTTCGATTATGCCTGCCTATTATCTCAGCTGGGGTAGATACACGTTGCTGATGGGGATGACCTGGTTGCCACTTGCATTGGTCGCCATTGAGTCGTTTTGGGACGATACGAGCGCACGTGGGTGGATCTGGCCGGCTATCGTGCTGGCGGGACTAAGCCTCGTGCATATGGTGGTATTTGTGATGGCGTTGACATGGGGAGTCGTGTGTCTGATACGCTATTCACGGCTCCCCCGCCAGACCGTGTGGGCGGCGGGAATGGCATTCCTTTTGACGTTGCCATGGTGGTGGTTTGTAGTAAGTCAAGCCCGTGCTGGGGCAGGTGCCTCGGCGATGCATGTCGTTGGTAATGCGTCCCAAAATGGCTTTACCGACGGATTATTTTGGGCGCGCAACAATCGTTGGCTGGTGCCGGCGATGATCGCGGCACTCTGGTGGGGGGTGCGCCAGCATAACCTCCGCATAACCCAAATTGGGCTTTGGATGCTGATGGTTATGCTATTGGCGAATCCCGTGCTCATTGGGTTGCCCTATATTTCGTTTTTCACTAATGAAACCGTGATTACCGCAATGTATGTGCCAATCGGTGTGACGATAGCGTGGCTCCTCGGCTGGGTCGCGCTGCGCGTCCCGCGTTGGCAGATTGGCGTGGTGCTGGCGGTTGCGGTGGTTGCATGCGTGAGTGCAAATGACTTACAACATGTGGTCAATGATGAAACCGTCATTGCCACCGCAGATGACTTGAATGCCATTCGCTGGATCGATGCAAACCTTCCCCAAGACGCCGTGGTGTTTACCAATGCAAGTGGTTGGATGTGGCAAATTGACCGGGGGAGTGATGGCGGTTGGTGGGTGTTGCCGTTAACTGGGCGCAAGGTAACCACTCCGCCAGTACTCTATACCTATGGGGCGGATGATTGGGTGAAGCAAATCAGCCAACAAACCGGACAAATTCGTGATGCCGATGGTAGTTGGCCTGCGTTGCAGACTTTTTTGCAAAACCATCCCGACATAACCACTATTTATGCCACCAATCGGGGCACTGCTGCCAAAAGTGACACGTTGCGTGATAACCCTGAATTACTCGAGCTATACCGGGTGGGTGATGTGACGATTTTTGCGGTGCAACGATGAACAGCGAACTCAGTGAGCGTGAATTACAGATTTTGCTCCTTGTCGCCCAAGGGCTGAGTAATCGCCAAATCGCTGGACAGCTCGATATTAGCGACAACACCGTCAAAGTACATGTACGCAACATTTTTGTAAAAATAAATGTGGCCTCACGCACCGAAGCAAGCCTGTATGCGGTGCGACACGGGTTGCTTTTGGTCGAAAACCAACCCATTGGACCAACACATATTGTTGAACGCGTACCAACGGCAATACCGAAAGACGTGGCGCGCCCGTTACGCCGAGGGCGCTGGATGGGGATGGCGTCGCTGTTTGGCGTCGCCGTAGCTATTGGTGTAGGTGGATTGGCCTGGCAGGTGATACAAACACCGGTAACCCCAGTGATTCGGCAACAATCCTCAGCACCAACGCGTTGGTCGCGGCTCCCAACAGTACCAAATGCGCATCCTGACCAACAATTAGTCGTGTATGCAAGTCAATTGTATGCCTTTGCAGGGAATCAAAGTACCCAATGGCTGCGATTTGATAGTGCCACTCGCACATGGATTCCCCTTGCCGACCTGCCGTTCGTGGTGCCGGCTGGTGCCAAGGTCTGGGCAGATGGTGCAGGGTTGTGGGTTGTTGGTAGTGAAGATGGTCGTGGTGTGTGGCGTTGGGATGGAAAAAACTGGCAAACGAAGCCTGCACTCCCCGGAAATTTGAAAGTCGTTGCATTGGTCCGTGTTGATGGTGTACTACTTGTAATGGGTCAAATGACTTCTCTTACGGATGGTTATTCGGCGTGGAGATTGACTTCACAGGCGCACGACTGGCAACCAGGGGTTGGGTTTGCCGATACCCTGTCAGATTGCCAACTTGTCGTGCTCGAGGGCGTTGTCTATTTGTATGGTGACGGAGCACATGTCTGGCGGTTGGACGCATCGGCACAACGATGGGTAGCCGATCGTAATCTGCCGTTTGTGTGGTCGACTGGTGCAGTCACCACCGTGCTAGGGTCGATTTTGGTAATCGATGCATCTTCCCATGCTTTGTGGGCATATGTCCCAGGCCAAGGGGTGGTGAGTAAACAAATCGTCCCAACGCAAATTGCATTGGGACGACAGGTGGTTGCATGGCAGGCACAATTGCTGATGCCGAATCTCGATGGGACGATTATTAATTCGTATCAAGCAGTCTTTCAGACGTTTGTACCGGTGATACCGTAGGCCACTTATTCAGGGATGCCGTTGTAGTCATCACCACTCGGCCCGAGCGGGCTCATAGTCATGACACGGGCAATAACCGCAATAGCGCTGGTGCTGGTAGTAAACGAAGCACTCCCCGCATACGTAATGGTGCAGCTGGTTTGGGCATCTGTGAGACTAGGGCACCAGTAGCCAAACTCAGATGCTTTGTTGGTGGCATCTCCTACAGCTGTAACATTTGTGGGGCTCACTGAGACTTTGCCCCCAGCGGGGATTGATGGGGTGGTGTAAGTGCCAACACTAACGCCGTTTTGGTTGTAGAGCGTCATCACGACGGTAGCAGCCGAGTTCCCAACGTTTTGGACGGCAAAGAGCGTGCGTTGGCGAGAAGCGCCCTGACAGACCAGATCAATGACTGTAGGGAGATAGCATTTGGTGCTATAACGCACAAATGGGACATTGACTGCTGTACCACCACTCATGATTCCCGGTGTGGCAGTGGTTAACCCTGCCCCAATGACTTTACTAATGGCGACGATGTTGCCTCCAGTGGAAGTAATCACTGCAGAGCCAATCGAAGAATCTGGCATACCGGAGCCTGTTGCATCAATCGTGTTGCCCACTGAATTTCTGAGGGTATGACAACCTGGAACACTGGCCTTTGAATTTGCTGGAATGGTAAGGTTGAGTGTTACAGTCGGTGCAGGAGAAACAGTCCCCAACACACCGTTCGTGCGTAATTGATAGGTAAAAACCACTGCAATTGTGATTTGTGAGGCGGTTAAATTTTGGACGGCATATGCCGAAGATTGTTCGCCTTCGCCATAATTGACTTTACACATCGCCGAAGGCATGTAGATTGTGGTAGCGCCGTCAGATGTCGTGCCTTTGAATCCTTCGAAGCTATTGGCGTATTTGTTGATGGTGCTAGTTTCGAGTGCAGAGGCAACAATGTTGCTAGCCGAAGTAATCACCGCTGAGCCATTGAATGTACATCCTGTAGGGATTGTGTAGGCATTCGTCGGTGCGTCTGGGCTAACCGTCCCCATGTCGACCGCATAGACAGCACCAGGTGCTAATGAAGGAGTGGTGATAGTCTTTGCAGTGTCGCCGTTGGGCCATTTGATGGTCACAGTTGCCGTGTTGCTACCGCTACCCACGTTTTGGACATTGAAGCGGGTGGTGAGCTTATCGTTAAAACAGGCTTTCATGACGGTAGGGACGATAATCGTGCCACTGCCGTCGGTGCTTTGGAACCCGTTGGAAACGGGACGTACCTTGATGACGGTATCGTTCGATATCTGGACCATCGTGGCAATCAGCGGCTGGTTGGAAGAAATCACCGCCCCACCCTTCCAGGTCGACGATAAACCACTCACCGCTGATACGGCAATCGATGAACTGGCCTTAACGGGAATGGTAACTGCGCTCCCGTTGCTGTTGAGGAGTGGGTAATCAGTGGTGGTGCCGTCGGCTGCATTATAAAACGTCACACTCAGATTGGCCGCATCGCTCCCTACATTCATGTAGGTGATAGACGTAACATAATTGACGGCGTAAGCATTATCGGCAGCAAACACTGCACTCACACTCCCCGCAAGCAAGACGACAAGCAACAGACTGCTCACCAATAATCGACGTACATGAGTCATAAGAACTCCTCACAATTAAATAACTGCCTCCACTATAGACGCTCTCTATCAGATATGCCATAATACCTTTGGATTATTTGGCAAGGAATTACCATGAAAAGACGATTTTTGTGCGCATATATCTGCTTCATCCTCGCGATTGTATCATTGGCCGGGTGTGCGACGACAGCTCCCGCCACGCCAACCCCCAATGCCCCCATCCAAGCGGGGATGGCATTGTTGCGGGGCCGGTTGTTGACATCCCAAGGGGTGGTGATTGCCAATCGGGCAGTCCATTTGGCACCTATTTATGGCGAGGGGGATCAGCAAGCCTATGTATTTGATTCATCAACTGGAGTGGGGAGTGTGACCGATGCGAATGGTGGGTTCGTCATGGTCAATATCCCCCCGGGGCGCTACGTGTTTTTGGTTGTGGTAAGTGAAGGCTTAACGGCAGCCTTACTCGATAAGGCCGGCAACGAAAAAATTTGGGAACTCAAAGCCGACCAACTCCAAGACATCGGTGATGCCAAGGTGAATTTACCGTAGCCGCAGCCTGCTGCGTGATATAGAGCCGCAGCCTGCTGCGTGATATGGAGCCGCAGCCTGCTACGTGATATAGAGCCGCAGCCTGCTACGTGATATAGAGCCGCAGCCTGCTACGGCTACAGTGGCGTGATACCCGGATTTTCAGGCATCCATTCATCCCAAAGCAATTCTTGGACCGCTCCAATCGTGGGCAACGCCGTCGCAATCAGCGGTAGCTGTGCATCTCGACTATCAATCGCTACAATGATGTCATTTGGAGTGGCGGTGTCAATGTCGAGGCACCAGGCGCCTAACCCCATGTCCGCCATGATGCCTTGCGCTTTGGGTAAGTAGCCGATGACGACGGTGGATTGCCCCGTGCCCAGCCGCAAAATCGCCCCATGCAAGCGGGTGGTCAGCAGGCAATCGAGCTGGCCGTAGGCTTGTTGTAAGGCCGTCGGGTCTGGAATAAACGGCATAAGTTTGACGGCGGGATGATCAACACGTTGGACAATCCGTTGTGCCACCTGCCCATCATCCCAACTGGGATTCGCTTCATTGGATTGCACAAACAACCGCACCTGCCAGTTTTGATTGAGATAATGCATGATGACTTGGGTCAGTACGTTTTCATAGCTGGATTGACCGGTAAAGTCTTGCGATTGCGCGCCCCAATTAATCATCGTAATCCCGAGAATGGGTGAGATGTGGTGTGTGGTTGGCACCGTATGAATCATGCCCCACGCACAATCAGGTGCCATCCGGTGGGTGACACCGTGGCTGGTTAGCCACGCGCTACTCAGCGATTCGCGGGCATAGACGCGTTGGGCGTGGCGGGTGACCCAGACGAGCGCTCGCCGGAACCAGGGATTATGACACGGCCCAAATGATTGTGGCAACAACACCAGCGGGCACCCAATGGCAATTGCCGTCAGCATGTCTGCTATCAAATACCAATCCCAACTGAGCAACCGCAATAAACCACCACCACTGTGGGTATCGTAGAGATACCCACCCCCACTGGCATAGACGACATCGGCGTTGGCAAGCGCAAGGAGCGTAGCGTGTTCACTGGCACTCATTCCCCAGCGTGGCACGCCCCCCCAGCGCAAAAACGGGATGGCGCAGAGCCACAATGCCGTGCGCCTGCAGCGGGTCAATAGCGGAGCAATATTCCCATTCTGATCATAAACCCAATGACTCAGCCCATTGATGACGTGGTGTTGGGGAAATAACCGTTGTGCTCCTACGTGATCGTGGTAAGCGAGGGCAAGTTGGGCGGTGGGGAAGCACTGAGCAAGTCGGGAAATTTGTTGTTGGTGTATCGCCAAATCACCGACATTCGCGACGCCATGCATATTACTTATATAAATGTGTTGTGGTGGCCAAGTACGCTGCCGGGGGATAACCATCAATACAAGACCACTTACCAAGTAGCCTACTGCGAGTAATCCTTCACAAAACACCTGACTCTGGATGGCGCCGTGAATGCCGGCTTGGGCAATCAACCACGGCGCCGTCAACCATAAACTCACCACCACAATGGCTTGGATGCCTATCCGTACCCGCAATTTTTTTTGATGAACGAGGAATAGCACCCCCAAAAAACTGCCGGCTTTCGCAAGTGGGACCAAGGCAAGCTGGGCAACCATCTGAGCACTGGCCTGATAACTTGGGCCATACAACCAAGGCAACAGGTGTGGAGCCACTAACCAGGCAAATAGTCCCATCCCGAGTGCATATAGCCCGAATAAACCCGTTGCAGTGGCAATAATTCTTCTGCGAATAGCAGGCGTATTGGGCGCATTGAGTTGCGGCAAGGTGGTGGCAAAAATAACCGCCGGCACTACAAATGAATACCCAATCAGGCTCCATGCCCCGCGAAAGACCCCAACGGCACTGGCACTCGCCATCCCACCTAAGAGCAATGTATTACTGTAGGTATAGAGTTGTGCAAACACATCAGAAATGACAAAGGGCACCCCTTGACGCAAGGATACTGGCGTAGTAGTCTTGGATTCAGGCATGTGTCGCCTCACACAGATCCCCGCCACAACCAGCATCACGACGGCGACTGTTGCTTGGAGCACGAGCAATGTTGCAATGCCTTTGGCTGCCCCAGCCACGACTCCGCCCAATAAGAGCACCATCGCCACACTCTGAAGCAATGCGACAGTGCGGTGTCGCCCTAATGCACGTAAACTTTGCCACAATGTCGCACTCAGGGAGTCAGCACACACCGCCGCAAAGCCAATGCTGAGCAACCATGGATTGATGGTGCTATACCAATGACTCCCCCAGATGATGCTGAGGCAGAGGATGCCGATACTTATTTTGGTGAAAATAATCCGCCGTAAACTGCTTCGCAACAATGCAGGTTGGCGACTGACCGTGTCGAGCAACCACAAATCCAACCCCGCTCCCATGACCGCCGCCACAATCGCCAACCAGGCATAAATCAACGTGTAGTGCCCATATCCATCAACCCCAAGCGTGCGCACAATCATGACCTGAGCGACACCGGCAATTGCTTGGCTAATTGCAGTCCCACCTAAGGCGGCATATAAATTGGAGCGAACGCGTTGGATGTTGTTCATTACGGGCTACTTATATGATATTTATGAAAAACTCACTCTGATAGTTCAAATATTAGATAATCGGTCAGAAAAATTACGGTATGTTGGGGAATTTACCCAATCGCATCGTCAGCCACAAACAACAACCACCGACGATTCCTTTGGCAAGTGCCCAACCCCGCGCCCACAAAAATGATTGACTGCGTTTTGTGGAATCATCATTCCCAACGATGGTTTTCAGGGCAGCATGCCGGCGAAACTGGAGGTATTCACGGGCCACTGTCATCCCGGTCAGGGCATACCACACATGCACTGCGAGCATTCCTACGCTATAGCCATGCTCAGTGGCTGTCAAAGAATCGGTCGATTGCCAGGAGTCATGGGTGAGGCGGATTTGTGGGTTATACATACAGACAGCGCCCTGACTCAGCAGCCGGAGGGTCAATTCGACATCTTCGCCGGCGTTCAGCCAAGCCCCAGCCCCCAACCAGGGATGAAATCCCCCCCACTGTTGAACTGCAGCCCGCGCCACTATCATGTTGTTTCCTTGACCGAGACATTCCAGCGGTGCGACCGGGCGGCTGTAGTGACTAGCAGTCGGGGCAATCCGCAACGCTGTACAGACCAGTCCATCACTGCGATGAGCCCATACCGTACTTCCTGCATGGGTGTGATGGTGATTGAAGTGATAGTCGTTGCCACTCGGCCAGACGGCACCAAAACGTAACGCCACCGCAGGTTCCAGATGGATGGCTGCATCAATTGCGACGAGCCAATCTTGGTCGGGGCGACAATCATCATCACAAAACGCGATATAGGGGGTAGTCGCTAAAGTCAAGGCAATATTGCGTGCCTGTGCCAATCCACGTGCTGGACGGTGGATAATGGTCAGATTAGGGGCACTGGGCAGGGTCGGTGCCGTATCTGATTGATCAATCACTAATATTGGCGTAGTGCCACTATCGGTAATCGCGCAGATGTGCTGCCACCACTCTGCCAATTGCTGGGGACGGTTGCGGCTACAAACCGCAATTGTTATGTACGGGCTATTTGGCATAATCGTGCCAATGTGCATGGGCGACGCCGAGCGTCCAACACCATTGTAACCACCAACATCCGCAGAAATAAGCTAACCGTGGTCGTATGCGCAGACACGCAAAAAATGCCACTATTGGTGATGCGAACAACATTGCGAATGCCCACCCACGCCCGAGTTGCTGGAGTGGAGATACCAAATCAGGATTGCGCTGGACCACTGTCGGCCACACACATCCATACCCAAACATCCGACGAGTTGCACTCCACCAGCTTTGTGAAATGGGGCGATGGTAAATACTCGCCTGGGGTAATACATACAAATGGCCGTATTGACGAATGCGGATGCTCAAATCGGCATCTTCGCCTGCGGCACCGACATATGTTTGGTCGAATCCATGGCATGCCACGAAATCTCGCCGCCGTACAAGCAGCGCCATACTCAAAATCAATGTTGGCGTGTGGTGTACCCGCACGATATGTTGCCCAGCAGCCATGACTCGATGCAAACACCGTACCCAAAAGCCATTATCAATGGCGTCGTGGATTACTGCGCCGACCGCACTGATATACGGACTCTGGAGGCAATAGGCGAGGCGTCGAGGCACATCCGACAACAATTGCACATCATCATCTACAAAAAAAAGAAATTCGCTGTTGCTTGCCGCTGCTCCGATATTGCGTGCTGCGGCGGCACTGACAAGTGTGTGTGTCGTGATACTATGGGCATCGAATGGCGCAGGGGTTCC
>CALQBW020000016.1 GCA_943328915.2 Singulisphaera sp. GP187
CTGCGTGCATTGTTACATGAACAAGGCTGGATATTCATTGTAGTTATTATCGTTTTGCTCATGATGGGCGTTTGTTACGACGTATTGATGGCATATCTCAATAGTTTTTTTAAACAACAAGTTTGGAACGGCATTTCCCTCATTGCCGGCATGTTACCCCAGCTTTTAGCAGTCATCGCTATCGTCGCAGCCCAATTTAGCCCCGATCCATTACGATGGAGCATCGTAGGAATTTTGATTACTTCAGGACTCGCGCCGACCATTGCAGTGGCGATCGCAACCTGGCAAGTCATCGTGATTTGGCGAGCTGGGCACGATATTGCACCTGAACCAGCGAGCATTACGACAAATGCAACGTGGCTTCCAACAGGGTTTTTACGCTATGCCGGAGTGTCATATTTAATGACAATGACCGATTTTATTGCAAGTAAGTCATTCGCTATCTATTTGACCAACAGCATCACTGACGCTGCCATGTTGTGGGCAGGGGCCTCCATGGTGGGAATGGTCCTGTCATACCTTTACACGCCACTTGTCGGTATTACGGTACCCCTGTTTACCCGTGTCCGTGCGGGCGAAGGAGGGAGTATCCAAGGTGCTTTTGCATCGATTGTGCGGATTCAATTACTGCTACTTATCCCCGGAGGCGCAGCCTTGATGCTGCTCGCCAAACCTGCCTTGCATATATTGACCCCACAATATGGTGCTGCGGTCAGCATTGTGTATATTCTGGTACCATGTCTATTTTTAGAAAGTATTTTAACGGTTGCGCATAATGTCATGATTGTCTATGAAGAGCTTACCATCGTCACCGTGGGACGCCTGCTCACACTCGTAGTCGTTCCACTCGGACTTTGGCTCTCACCACGGTATGGTGTTGAAGGCCTTGCATTTGCGTATGGAGTTGCACGCGTCCTCGCCGGTATTTGGGTGACTATTTGGGGATGGCACCGCATCAAACTGCAATGGCCTTGGCGTTTCACCGCAAGGGTTATGATTGCGGCAATAGTTATGTCAATTTCCATTTATGCATGTCGATATTTTATGCCTGTTACCACACCCGCCACTGGCATATGGAATCGTTTACAGCTATTACCAATTTATGGGATTATCGGCGTGGTCAATCTCATCATATTTATGATTATATTGCGCATCTGCGGTGGGCTTGACAGCAGTGATCGTGACCAATTAATTCGCCTCAAATTACCGTTCAAATCGACCATCATGCGAGTACTCTAATGCGGATTGCCTTATACAACTTAACCACCACCACTGCGTATGGGGGAGTCGAAAGTTTTGTGTGGGATCTGGCCAATCAATTAGCCATGCGAAACCATTCCGTAACCATCATTGGTGGGAATGGTGCGCGCCGCGAAGAAAATACAAATGTGGCAGTCGTCACTTTCCCATTTACACATCGTACCTGGTTTAATCGCATTCCAGGGCTCGCCCGTGCCTATGCAGAACGCAAATTATTCGAACGCTTGAGCCTTGCCTGGCGTGCGATCCCTTTTTTGATTCGTGGCAAATTCGACATCATCCACATCCAAAAACCGTACGATTTACTTCCCGCATTAATCGCAGCCCGCTTCAGTGGTGCCAAAGTTATTTTGGGGTGCCATGGCGAAGACTTTTACCGCGGTGATCGCTGGCTGGCATCACGTGTATCTGGCGCAGTCAGTTGCAGTAAGTTCAATGCCCAGACGATCATCAATCGCTATCATATCAACGTAGATGTGATCTACAATGGTATTGATACGACGATTTTTCGTCCCACACCCACACCAATTCAACTCCCTATCACGCCGTTGTGCGTATTGTTTGTGGGGCGATTGCAACCCTGGAAAGGTGTTGATACAGCCATCCGGGCAATTGCATTAACCCCTAACACCATCCTCCAAATAGCCGGTGACGGCGAACAACGGCAGGCGTTAGAGGCACTCGTCGTCGAATTAAAACTAGAGCATCGCGTTACATTTCTCGGTTCAGTCCCAAGGCATACCTTACCTGCCATTATGTACGGTTCTCATGTCCTTGTGGCCACAAGTTTCGCCAGTGAAACGTTTGGGATTGGCCTCGTCGAAGCGCAATCATGTGGACTGCCCGTGATAGCTTCACGCTTCGGTGGGTTTATTGAAACTGTCGCCGAAGGTGTTACAGGTCGTTTTTTTACACCCAAAGACGCGAATGATCTTGCAAACCAATTGCAATTTTTGATAGAAAACCCGGAGATGCGCCAACAGTACGCAGCCGCTGCCCCGGGCTGGGCAGCCCAATTTGCTTGGCCATCCATCACAGATCGTGTCACTCTTGCATATAATGCAGCATTAAAACGAGGGTAACGCACATGCATATTCTAATTATTTCGACATATGGATTTGATTCACACTTCCCGAGCCGGCCTGAATTTCTCTTGGCACGCACCCTCGCGACCATCGGTCATCGCGTAAGTGCGGTCGAATACCACCATAATCCGGAGCAACCACGCCAAGAATCATACAGCGAAAATCTCACCATCTACCGTTGTGGCACCTTTGGTTTTTTTTCACGTGATTTGTGGCAACTCGCGCAGACGTTGCCTACTCCAGATATTGTGCATGTACATCATTTACGGCACCTATTAGCCTTTCAGGCCCAACTTCATTGGCACAAAAAAGCACCGATGGTACTCACACCACACGGGATTTTGCATGATGGGGATTTGGTAGTTGACCGTGAACGTCCGCTCGAACACCCCTTACGCCCTGAGCGATTGCTGATGACTGGCGCACAATTGCGTGCCGCAATTATGCATGGTGCGCATCCCCGCCGGAGCATCCGCAATTATTTGATTCATGCGCCATTACATGGCTACCACGGCATCATGGCGCTTTCGCAGCACGAAAAAGAAGTATTGATTGGCTTACATGTTCCCGCCGAGCAGATAACAGTCGTACCGAATGCGGTTGAACTCCAACAATATATCGATGCGCCGCATCGCCCCCGACACGCCCAACCAACAATCTTGTTTATTGGGCAGTTGGTCCCACGCAAAGGGTGGGATTTGGCCGTGCGGGCATTGGCGCTCAGCGCCCAGTCGATTCCCAATATTCGCATGGTGATGGTAACGCATAATACGAGTCAGCAGAGTGAATTCGAATCACTTGCGAGTAGTCTCGGTGTCACCGCGCGCATTACGTTACTCACGAACGTTGACGAAACGCAAAAAATTCAATTGCTCCAAGAAGCACATCTTCTTTTGGCACCAAGTCGCTACGAAGGCTTTGGGATCCCCCCTATCGAAGCCATGGCCGCCCATTGCCCAGTGGTCACGACAGATTGTGCAGCGGGCAATGAAATCGTCCACCACGAAAAAACGGGGTTACTCGTGGCATATGATGATGTAGCCGGATTCGCAGCTGCCACTATCCGTATTCTTCAAAATGAACCACTACGGACAAACGTCGTTGATGCCGGCTATGCCCATGTTATCAAAGATTACACTCCGATTACCGTTGCCAATCAATCACTCGCTTATTACCAACAACGCATCACCGAATTTCACAAATAAAAAATCCATGGTATACTACTTCTAGTAGTATTACAAGGATTGTTATGCGGATACTCTACTGCATACCGCGGTACGATGCTGATGCGGTGGGAAACCTGATGCATACCGAGGTGATTGCACACTGGAATCAACAGGGGATTATCACCGAGGTCGCATCGCTCTCATCGCGCGTCATCACCACCACCACATTCAACATGGATAACGTGGTTGTTCATCATATCCCTACTGCCACATCACGTATCGACAAGGTGATGAATCACGTATTGGGATGGGTGACTGGTTATCCCTATTTGTTTGGCGCATGGCGTGGGTTTCGCCAGCATCTACGCCAACAACAATACGATTTATTACATGTCGAAACATCATTCCCACTGGGGCTAATCACCCTGTTGGCTCGTCCTGACTCCACTCAGGTAGCGGTGACATTACCAGGCGCCGATGTGATGTCGGTACCTGCGTATGACTATGGGTACGCCCGCAATTGGTTTGTCCGCCAAGCGGTGCGCTGGGTGATGCAACGTGCTGATTTCGTGCGGGCAGATTCCCGTCAGATTGCAACCCTCGCAACTGACACGTATGGAGCACCACCAACTAAGGTAGTAGCGATTCCCTACAATATTACCGAACCAACATACCCTCCTGTAGGCATGCACATGATGGATTTCCGCCAAGAATCACGGGCAAATATTACTGCGCGTCATGGCTGGAATCCTAATTCCACATTAATCCTCAGCCTCAATCGATTACATCCATTCAAAGGGATAGAATATCTCATCGAAGCACTGCCCCAACTGGTGGCTGCTGGAATTGATGCCCATGCAATCATAGTTGGTAGCAACCGCAAAACTGCGCGTTTTGGTGATTACGGCGCCTATTTGACGCAACGTGCCGTGGCACTCGGCGTCACCGAACGTGTGCACCAAATCGGTGGGGTACCCCACCACCAAGCCGCCGAATACATGGCAGGATGTGACATTGCGGTTATTCCTTCGATAGCAGAATCATTCAGTCGTGTCGTTATTGAAGCAACAGCCGTTGGGACCCCCCCAGTGGTTACCCGCACGACCGGTGCGAGTGATTATGTGAAAGACGCAAACTGTGGAGAAGTCGTTGAACCACAAAGCGGTTCTTCCTTAGCCGATGGCATACTTCGGGCGATTAATCGCCACCCAGAATTACAATCCCGTTGTGCAGCCTTTTCAGAAAAATTTCGTGGAAAAGTGATCGCTGACGAACTCATTGCTTCATACAAGGCACACGGACTATGAACAATACCCTACCAACAATATACTATGTCGCCTACCCAACAAGCCTTACGTTAGCATCAGCAAATGCAGTGCAAACATATTCAACCTTGCGGGAACTCAAAGAAATCGCCCCGGAAACTCAAATTTTCATTCCGCGCATGACGAAAGCGAGTAACCCATTTGATTCACTCGGGGTGAATTATTTACCCCGAATCGGGATTGGTCGATTATCGCGCTTCTACAAATCAACGTTGTGGTACTACATCGAGCGTACACTATTCGCTTGGTTGGTACTAATCACGATGGCATGGCGTCATTGGCACGGCCAAAAAATAGATGTCGTTTACGTGCGTGAAATCATCTGCGCATATTGGATGTCACGACTTGCCCCACGCTTTTGCGGAGCACGGGTGGTCTATGAAGTACATCATTTGGAATCGACCAATCATTCGCGCCCCAAAGAATCATGGGCTGCAGGTGTCATCCAGTCCCTCGATGACATCACAATTCGCAAGCCAGCCCGACTCGTATCGCTCACCCATGCATTTCGTGATCTTTTGGCACACCAACAACTCCGGCCGTCAATTGATGTTGATGTGTTACCTGATTCTTATAACGAATCCCTCTATCACCCCCGCGATCAAAAAGAAGCACGCCAAAAACTAGCGATAACACACGATGGGGTTATCATCACATATGCAGGGTTGACATTTGCCTACCGGCGCTTAGATTTGCTGGTAACTTCATTTTCGCAACTTGACACCCAGCAAAAAAACACGACCCACATGTATTTTGTCGGCGGAAGGCCTCAGGAAATCAATGAACTTCGTGAAATGGTTACACAACTTCATTTAGATTCCTACGTGACATTTGTTGGAGTCGTTCCCCAAACTACAGTAGCGGATTATCTGGTGGCAAGTGATATCTTGGCAATTCCTGATACCGTCACCGATGTAACAGCTTCACCATTGAAGTTGTTTGAATATATGGCCACAGGCCGTGCAGTAATTTGCCCCGAAATGGCGTCGCTTCGTGAAATCATCGGCGCCGATGGTGCATGTACCTTTGTACGTAGCGACGTGAATTCACTTACCATGCACCTCGATACGTTAATCAGCAGCCCCACATTGCGACAACGATATGCCCTTGCTGGCATAGCTGCGGTTGCTCCATATACTTACCGAAATCGTGCAGCAGAGCTCGTTGCTATTTGTATCCGGGCTCGGAACTGAGAGATATTATGACATCACCATTGCCAAATTCACACAAAGAAGCTATCCGAATTGTCGACGCCTACAAAACTATACAACCAGACAACAAACCTGAGTATTTCCGGTATCACCGCTATCGATTTATATCGTTACTCGAGACAGTGATGCAATTACCAGGTAAGCGCGTACTCGAAATAGGAGTGAATCCTGGGCAATTCACCGAAATGCTTGTCCAAGCCGGATACCAGGTCAGTGGTACAGATTTATTCCCCGAACACCGCGCGGATTTTTGGCAGCGACTTAATGTCGACGTGCGGCGATGGAATATCGATAACGAAGATCCTCCATACGAACCCGCGCAGTTCGATATAATTCTTTTTTCTGAAGTAATCGAACACCTCGCACATCCACCACTCGAAGCACTCCAAGCATTCTATATATTACTTGCCCCTGGTGGACATTTAGTGATAAGTACACCAAATCAGTTTTATTTCAAAAGTCGGCTACGGACATTTTTTGATATTATACTCAGCCGGCCATTTGATCATGACGAAGAATTTAGGAAATGGGCATTGTTGCGCCGCGAAGCACGATATTACACACATAGTCGGCTGTTTAGCATGCAACAATTGGAATGGCTTGCGCAAGAGTCGCACTATACTGTTACCCAAAAGATCTACTGTAATGCGTACGAGCCCGTCGGACTCGAACGCGGACGCTTCAGCAAGGCGCCCCACCGTTGGGTTGCCAAAGCGCTGATTGCACTCATCACTCTTATTTTGTCTGCAAGTCGCTCAATGTTGTTAATTGTATTGCAACGCCCAGCGAATTGAACAAAGTAACAAAATTAGCCGTCTATATCATAATGACATCAGTATACAGTCATACAAAATAATTATGACAATGATTTTAGATAACATATGATAAATTGAAGAAGAAAGAGGAAGACTACATGCACAATTTACTAATGAGAATATGTTGCTTACTATCAATCATCTCTGCGATTAGCATTGCAACACCCCAAGCTACTTATGCAAGTGGGGATTTAGCAAACCGCTCAAAGTGCAAACTCGATACCCCATTAATTGGTTGGGCGGGGAGCGCATCAATCCACCCAAATGGCTTATTATATGCGAGTACAACTGTTTCACCTTATAGTTCGATGTATAAAAATTCGCGTACAGCCGTGTTTGCTATTGATCCCGAAACAATCAAAAATGATTTATGTTCTATTGTAGGTACATATACAAGCGACATAGGATATACTGATAAGAGCGTAGAAGAAATTCCTTCCGTATTAGCAAGCGATAGTTCAGGGAATTTATATTTTGGTAAAGGATCAAACGAAGGATTTAAGTTAACCTATGTGCCAGCAAATGCGCCAGCGAGCAGTCCTTTTTCAGGTGTAAAAAAATTCGTTATTTCTAATCCGACGTCTGGTTTATTTGCATCGACACAATTAGCAGCAACGAATGATTATATACTTGTCGGCGGATCTAGTTGGTCCCCAGGAACAAAAATGACGATGTACTACACCGTTCTAGAAACCGAAAATATCGAAACCGCATCATCGCTTACCCCACATTGGAAATCATTTGGTACTGGGGATGGTACATTTGATTCAACAGCTGGTTTGGCGAATGGTCAGTTTTTCATAGCAAATAACGTTACATCTGGAGGTAATAGTCTCATTAATGTTGCCTTTCTTAATCCAACCTCCGGTGAACTGTCTAACCCCTTTATCTTGAATAGTCATAACTCAGTCGGAATTGTATCATGTTCCGCTGCGGGATTGGCTTTTTCACAGATATTTTCATGTAATAGTCCGAGCGCATTCATGGGACCCGACAATAATCTTTATTTCAGCATGAATATACAAGCCAGGGGTTCAGCCCAAACCGCAAAAGTAGGAATGCGTTATGATTTTGCAACAAATACGTGGAAAGGCTTGGGCAATTTAACTGCAAAACCGAGCATCATCCCACCACTTAATAATTTATATGGATATGGTGGGGCAGCAATCATAGCAGACGTAGACGGAAATGTAGTTGTGGGAGCCAATGGAAGCTGGAATTCAAAATTATCGAAAGTTGCATTACTTCGCAATGGCATTTGGTCTGAAGGAACAGCAAACAATACGCAATCTGCGTATGGTAAACCTAGTGTCAACATAATAACTGTCGGTGGTGAGGTTCGCGTTAGTGACATTTTCACACTCCAGGGTGGAGGGGGCAATCAAAGTACCCACGGGACATGGCTTGCAACTTGGGCAGCCCCACTTAATGTTGGAGCGGCAAAGTGTTCTCCAAATGTAGTAATTGAAAATGGTTTGCAATTTGTGAATTCTACGCAAATATCAGGGGTGATTTTTACCAAAGATAAATGCAACGCTACACGGTATTTCGCAGTCGCATCAACTAGTGTCACCCCACCTGAAAACCCAAATCCCATTGACATTAAGCCGTTTTCGTTCGCCAGTGCCACTTTTAGCGTAAGTGGATTGACCACTGGATCGAATTATGTACATGTGCGTTTATATGATCCAAGCAATCCTATTGAAAAATGGGTGACAAACCAAATCTATGTGGATACGAGCAGCACCATTGGTGCAAACGTCACCGTGAGTAACGGGGTAGCTGCGCCAAACTTCAAAGACAAGTGGGCAATGCGCGGTTCTTCGTATACGGCATCCGGATATACACGCAACCCTATTGGTACAGCGAATATTACAACAGTGACCGACCCATCAGGACTTTTAACATATGCAATCAATGATCAACCAACTGTAACTTTCAACAACAGCGATATCAATCAATCATTTCCCGTAAACTTCAATAGCCTTACGAGCACCATGGGCATATCGATAACGTTGACTGATGGTGCCGGCAATACCGAAGTGCGCGGACTCCGCCCACTCATCTATGATATTACGCCACCCGATGCGTCATCAGCGCCGTCGGCCTCGCTTACCGCTGCGGCTGGTGTCTTTAGCGGGACGATAGGACTGAGTGGAGGCACGATTACTGACGACCTTTATTCTGCAAGTGGTCGCCAATATTGGGGTGTTTGGGTAGCCAATGCCAAGTGTATAGGTGATGTTGTCGGCGGATGTCCTACTGACACTGCCAGCCAACTCCGCTGGGGTGCAGTACCAGTTACTGATCCAACAACAATACCTTGGAATTTGCTTCATGGCTTAAATCAAGTGCCAAGCAGTGGTTTGTACCGTACCTACATTCGTTTTTTGGATGGTGCAGGGAATGCCAGTACAGCTGCAGTAACTGTTGACACCACTGTTACAATGACCACAAACAAGATATACATGCCGCTCAGCTTTAGCCAACGGTAGCAGCCAATGTGGAATCGGTTACGCACTTATTATCAGAGGGACGCCGGGCAGATTCTGCTCGGCGTCCTCATGCTCTTGTGTTTGGTGGGCGCGCTACCCCGTGTCTATGCAACAGATGAAGTACAGTACTATTCATGGCTCCGTTCTGCCTGGTTTGACCACGATGTCAATTTTGCGAATGAATATACCCGCTTTGCCGAAATAAATCCCCAAGCGGGCATCAATACGAGTCTACTCATGACCAATCGAATAAGACCATTGACCGGCCTCTACGGCAATATTGCACCAATTGGAAGTGCGATTTTATGGTCACCCTGGTTTATTGCAACGGATGGCGGGCTGCACGCCTTGCATACAATCGGCTTTGCAAAAAATATCCTTGCGGACGGTTATAGTTGGCCGTACCAACGTGCAATTTGCTATGCGTCTGCGATATATGCAATGCTGGGCATTCTAATGATCCGCCAGTTAACACAATTATGGGCAAACCGCTG
This sequence comes from Singulisphaera sp. GP187, assembly GCA_943328915.2. Lineage (GTDB taxonomy): Bacteria > Chloroflexota > Chloroflexia > Chloroflexales > Roseiflexaceae > UBA965. The sequence continues at coordinate 9,852 of CALQBW020000016.1, forward strand.
GAGTAGCACGCTGGCAACGTTAGGTATTTGGCTTGCTACCCCCCTAGTTTATTACATGACTATCCAAATGCCATTTGCCCACGCCAATGGTTTTTTTGTTACCTGTTGTTTTGTATGGTGTTGGTGGCAAACCGTAGTAACGCCGCACCGCAAATCTCGTTGGGTATTGCTCGGTGTCTGTGCCGGCATGTTGTATATGGTACGAGAACAGTTAATTTTGTTTATGATCATGCCCGCCGTGAGCATAGGGATTGCAGGGTGGAACGCGATAAGAAATCGCCAAATTACAATTATTCGACCATACCTTGCCCCTATTTTGATCTGTGCCTTTGTAACAGGATTGACCCTAGCCCCGCAATTTTTGGCTTATAAATTAGTAAATGGCGTTGCAAAACCTGCTAGCGAAGTATCAAACAAATTGAATTTGTGCAGCCCACATGCGATAGATACCCTAATCGACTTTGATCCGTCACCAGAGCCCATCTGCAATGTTGGCAAAGAACCCGTCAGCATCAAGGCGTGGAGTCGGGGGGCGTTGGTATGGAGTCCGATTTTATTGCCGGCAATTATTGGTTTGGTCGGATTAGCGCGACGCCACCCTCATGCTGGTGCACCAATGCTAGCGGCAATTTTGTTGCAAATATGGTTAAACGGTGCCTTTGGGACGACATGGCATTTAAGCGGGGCATTCGGTTTTCGTCGGTTAATTGAATGTTCTCCATTTTTCATTTGCGGATTCGCATTTCTCCTTGATTACCTCAAAACACGTATCCATGCCCGCATTTTAATTACATGCGTTGTTCTACTAATATCATGGAACATGGGGCTCATAATCAACGCTACGCTTTTTAATTCGATAACCAATATCCGGCGTGGGTTGACATGGCCAGATGTTTGGCATTGGCAGTTGGAATTGCCAATGCGTCTATGGCAAGTCGGAAATGTGATCTTTGACCGATGTCGTGTGCTCAAAAATGGTTGTCAGTAAGCGCATTTGTTGACACCAAATGTACATCACATTTGCCAAAACATCCTACTCCATGCTACGATTATAGAAAGGGCCGATAGCTCAATGGCAGAGCACGTCGCTCATAACGACTTGGTTACAGGTTCGAATCCCGTTCGGCCCACCACCCAAAACCCACTGCGCTATAATGCGTCGCAGTGGGTTTGCCATAGAATCAACGCCTGGAGCATACAAGTGCGCGATGCCAACAAAACCAACCGCATATCGCGACATGCAGCAGCAATCAAATCACCTTCGGCAAGATTCAGCGCACGTTGTTGTACAGTGGCTGGGATGTGTGTACAGACAATATTACAAAAAAACTGGGCATCTATAAATCCTTCCGCAGCTTGTAATAATAATTGCTTCCCCTCAGAGCAAGGATGCAAATCCGCCCATACGCGCAACAATTGTTGCGCCGCATCGCACCGTTGCCACAAATCACGAGTGATAGTAGCAACATGCGTTGATACTAACGCCAAAGGTGCCGCATGATCTGCAGCAAGTGCCATTATTTCAAACGCACCTAAGCCGATGTGCCACGCTTGATCAGGTCGGAGCGGGTGTTTGGGGGTTTCAAATCGCACTACTAATTGCAACGCGAGTAATTTAACCGCGTGCGCTAAGAGTGTATATCTTTGCTGTGGAATGACTGTAGACGTCGTCAAAACAACAATATCAATTCCACCTCTTGCCAAGATTTCATCGTAGTGGAGCGTGTGGATGCTGCTATTTGCACGGCGTACGGTGAAAGTTACAGGTGAATGCGTAATAACCACACCATATTCGGGTCCTTGTACCCCAGATACAATAACTTGACTCTCTGACGTATCGGCAAGAAACAATGCAAATTCCTGTGGAGTTGCCAACCAATATTGTGTTACTGCAAGCCCAGATGCGGCCCACAACGGAGCATCTAGTTGACGCAACTCCATAAAGCTCTGCCCAAGAGTGCTTTGCATACGGGGATGTCCATAAATCGTGGCAGGATCAAACCACGATTCAGCAGCTACAAAGAGAAAAGGTAACCCGCTTGCAGCATAAATCGTTTGCCACCCTATTTGGGAATCAAGCGTTTGGGCAGCAAACAATAATGAGGCGAGCCAACTATTTACCTTTGGAGCTTGCACGATACGTTCACCCATGTTTACTAGCTCCGTTTACCGCGGGCTACAACACGAATCGGGGTACAGTCACCAGTAATTGCTCGAAGGTACATTTCATCAGATAAATTAACCGTAGTACACACATGAATAGGGCGCATCGCAATGCGAGTACCTATTGGCAAATCAACGCCCGGAGCTAGTTGCAATACCCCATGTTCTTCAGACATACGCACTAATGTGGCAGCATAATCAACGCCAGTAGCATACCCCAACAAACCCATACGGTCAGGAAAGACATCGCCTGAAAACGTTTTGGCGCCACCGTCTATCGTTGCCGTCTGAGCATCAGGACGACTAATCACTGTGCACCAAATCGAAAGGCCAACTTGGTCAACGGTACAAGAACCATTACGTAACTGCATATCATCACCAAATACATATGTGCCAGGACGAATTTCGGTGATTCCCGGCACACACACCGCACCTGCGCCTGTAGGTGTGGAACCAACGCTAATTGCATTGATGGCGATGCCATTTGCACGCAATTCAGTGGCCACTGCCACCATCATTTGAGATTCTTCGATACCGAGGTCATACCCCGACCGTCCGTTGGCACCTGCAAACCACGCACCACGGTACGTAAATATCCCATCAAGTGACAATCCCGGGGCAGCCAACACTGCTCGGCATAATTCAATTGCAGCAGCAGGATCTACACCACAGCGATGCAATCCAGTATCGATTTCGACACGTACCCCAACAGTTGCATTTGCAGCTTGCATTGCTACTGATAATTGGGTAATCCCCACGAATGAATCAACGCCCACAATCAAACGACAGCGTAACGCTAATTGGGCGGCGTGTGCACATTTATCTATTCCGATAATGGGGTATGCCACAAAACAATCATTAAATCCTTCGTCAATAAAAACCTCAGCTTCACTCAATTTGGCTGAAGTAATTCCATGTGCGCCAGCTCCAATTTGCATCCGGGCAATTTCGAAACTTTTATGGGTTTTGATGTGCGGACGCAACGCTACACCGTATTGATTCGCAAGGGATTGCCAGCGCTCGATATTGGCACGAACTCGCACTTCATCGATAACTAATGCCGGCGTTGGTAATGACGTAATATCCATTAGGAACTCCTATTACATAACCATGCCACCACATACATTGATAGCTTGGCCATGCACAAAACGAGCATGATTACTCAATAAAAACTGCACCACACTGGCAACTTCACGTGCGTCACCGCTGCGACCAAGGGGTATACGGGAGAGGCGTTGTTGCCAAATCAACGCTGCGTCCTGCGTTTCGTCAACAAGTGCTTCCGTTACCGCAGATTGCATCGGCGTATCGATCACACCAGGACAGACACAATTGACACGTATACCATGCATTGCCACTGTGTGGGCGAGCGTTTTGGTCATTGCAATAACTGCTGCTTTGCTTATATTATAAACGGGGTGCATCACGGTCGTAGCTGTTTTACCCGCCGTCGATGCTAGCAACACCACACTTCCAGATTTCCACGGCACCATAGCTTGCAAGACTGCATTGGTCAAAAACCAAGCCGCCTTGGCATTCACACCCATGACTGCATCCCAATGTGCTTCATCAACAGCAAACGGATGGTCCACTCGTATAATTCCGGCCGCATTCACAAAACCGCTGATTTGCGGTGCAATGCCATGTGCCGTCGCACAAATTTGCGCTGGAGCAGCAGAATCACAAATATCAATGCATAGCGGATGAAATGTAGGTGCTTGCCACGAAATCACATCACGGTCCACACCGAGCACTGTGACTCCCGCGTTGCACAATTCTTGGGCACATACCGCACCAATCCCGCTGGCCGCACCAGAAACTATCGTCACCGTTGTCATTGATACCTTCATTCTTTTACCTGTGATCCGATTGAAAGAGCGCGTAAGTAGCCATCGTGGCAGGGTATTTCGATATCGCCAAAAGGATGAAGCGCGCTGACCCATCTTTGCACTGCGGGTACCCAATACGCTTGACGGCGTAAATTGGTTAATTGAATGAATCGACGAGTTCGTTGTGTACTCCAGAGCGGGTCAAGGGTGAAATCGATTATTTGTGGGATTGGAGCGTAACTCCCGCCACGTGGTTGCACGCGGCCAACCCCGCTTACCGTTTGCAATCCAAGCCAGCACACAGCGGCTGTGATTGCATGGGTGCGAATCATTTCAGCTTCACTTGCGCAATTTGTTATGTCTACTGATTGTTGCATAATGATTGGGCCAGTATCAAATTGCAAATCCATTTGGTGGATTGAAATCCCCGCAGAAACATCACCACGCGCCACATAAAACAACGGATCAGGACCGCGTAATTCAGGTAACATAGCAGGATGGATATTAAAGAAAGAGGCATGTTCCAATAGACGCTGCGGGACTAGTCGTGGGAAGCAGGCAGTCACCAGTGGTTCTCCTTTGGAAATATGCGGTAAAACATCATTCCAACGTGCCATATACAAAATGGGAATACCATAAGTAGAAGCCAATTCAGCCACACTCGGCGATGAAATAATCTGATTTGGGCGCGGTTGTTGTAACCAGCTCGACCGGCCAGCAGGTGCAGGCACAATTAACAACTCAGTTGGGGTGTGTTGCCAGATTTTTTGCAAAAAATGGTAACTAAAGAGACATTCCATTGCCAAACAGCGCACGAGATGCCATCCCTACTTTGCGTACCGTGTTATGATACACCAATGTTATTTACATTGATAAATTTCGCGGCATGCATACAGGAGGCGTGTAATGAGTGTACCAACGGTACAATGTGCCTACTTTGGCAAGGAATTACCTGCACTGACACAGCAACCACTGCCTGGCGCATTAGGGGCACGTATTCAAGCTTCTATATCCCAACCAGCGTGGCAGGCGTGGATTTCCATCGAAAAGATGCTCATAAAGCATTTTGAATTTGACCCAACTGATCCGACTTACATTCGGCAACGAGCTGCCTGTGTACAGGAATTCTTTTTTGGACCACCCCCAGGCGAACGTATGGTCTTTTGTAGTAAATTTGGGCGTGAGCTTCCTGGCTTACTCAATATCCCTTTTTCCGGAACACTCGGTCAACGTATTTTTGCGGGTGTGTCACAACGCGCCTGGGCAATGTGGCCAGAACAAGAACGAATCCTTATCAACCATTACGGCATGAGCTTGGTGGATCCACAATCACAAAAAGTGTTAATCCAATCGATGGAAGAATTCTTTTTTGGTGAAGGCGCACAACTCCCCGAAGGATGGGCACCACCACAACAAGCCGCCCCGAGCAAAGGTGGTCCGCGGAAATAACAGTTTCGTGTGACAAGAGGTTGAGCACTTCATTCAAAAACAAAGTTCAAATTTATTTTACTAAATTAAGCGGATATCAGGTGTAATTTGGATCTGTAAGAGCGCATGCGCATCGCGCAATGCTTGTTCGACCGATGCAGGGTCTTGACCGCGAGCAAAAATAAATCCGAGATAACTCTCGCCTTCAGGCAAAGTGAATATCGGCCGGTGCAAGGGACTCGTAATTTCTATTGATTCTATCAATGGCACTGTTAACGCCAAATCTGTACCATTTACCTGTTGCAAAAAACCACTATGCGGAATAGGAATCATCATAACGCCGCCAGCTTCGTTGCTGCGGGTGGGTGTTGTCACGAGCAACCCGCTTGCTTGGCGCACGATCAACATTTCGAGCGATTCATCACTTCCAAAGCGTAACGTTTGTGAACACAGCCCGCCAATCGAACGCCCGGCAATTTCGACAATATAAATCCCCTCGTTATTAATCCGCAATTCAGCATGAACCGGGCCATTTACCAAACCAATTGCCTTGGCAGCTATTTGCGTAATCGAATATATTGATGCTTGCGTCGCTTCGGGCTGACGAGAAGGGGTCACGTATATTGTTTCTTCGAAAAAAGGACCATCTAGTGGATCTGGTTTGTCGAATAACGCCAATGGCACCAAAACCCCATTGTCCATCATTGCTTCAAGCGCAACTTCTTGCCCGGGAATAAATGATTCTACAAGAAATTCATACACAGTTTGATTCGGGTACAACGAAGCCAACATCCGAATCAATCTGGAGTGCGCATTTAGAAATTGCGCTGGTGTATCGGCACGCATGACGCCACGACTGCCGTTCAATTCGAGCGGTTTAATGACGCACGGGTATGGTACCGTGGCCGCAATCATCGTGATTTCGTCACTAGTGTCAAAATGCCTAAACCAGGGAAGGGGAATATCGGTGGTTTGTAAAGCCAACCGCATTGCATATTTATTGCGTGCTGCCTCTGTAGCAGCGGCTGAATTATGTGGCAACCCCAAGTCATATGCAATCTGTTGGGCAATGTGGGCACCGCTGTCATCCAATGCCATACACGATACGAATGTTTCTTGGAGATGAAGGTTTTTTAATATAGTTATCAATGCCAGATAATCATTGGGATTGTAAATCAAACAATTATTGGCATATTCGCCCGTCACTGCGGTGTCACATGTCAATAGCCAATTCATAGAGAGTGATTGGGCCGCTCGAATGAAGGCATGATTACGGTAGGAAGATGCCGTCGAAACAAACAAAATACGTGGCTTGGTCATGGCATCGTCCTTTTCCAGAATACTGGGGTAGGAAAACTTCTTTTGATGAGGGTAGCAGTAGGCTGAACAGTACTCGTCGGAGGTATTGTTGCAGTCGGTACAAGTGCTACTAATGTCGGTACAATAGTGGGGATTTGGATTGGCAACGCAGCGACTCTCATATCCCACAATTGTTGCACCATCACCGGGGTATTGCGATCAGGATTTGCAGTGACCCCCAATAAATTGACGGGATTTTCCCCCCAGCACCATAATTCTGTGTTTTCTAGAATCGCACAGGAACGATTACCACCCGCAGCGATAGAAGTTGCAGGAGGGATCCCTGTCACCGAAGTCAAACTCAATGGTGTCGTTCCTGCAGGGTCAGAAGACACTCCGATTTGTCCGTAGGCGTTGTTGCCCCAACAAGTGATGGTATGCTGGTTCGACAGGTAACAGGTATGTGCACTCCCAGCTGCCACCGCAATCGCGTCATTAATTCCTTCGACTTGCTGCGCATTCACAATATCATTTCCAACCACACCAAGTTGCCCTGTTTGATTGCTTCCCCAACAGGTAACATGTTGACCTTTTTGGACTGCACAGGTATGGTTATCTCCCGCGGTGATCGCAATGACATCATGCACTCCCGGAACTTCTTGTGGAACTATACTCATTTCCTTGCCGGTATAACCGAGCTGATGTTGATTATTTCGTCCCCAACAGGTAACTGTTGCGTCTTTGAGTAACGCACACACATGTTGCGCCCCAACGACAACGTCAATAGCCGTTGTTACGTCAAAAATAGGAGTTGGCGTTGTACGAAATTCACCAATACCGACTGGTTCTGAGGCTATCTGGCCATATTGATTGTCACCCCAACAATAGATTTGACCAGAAACAATCGCACAACTTTGATCACCACCAACGGCAAACGCAGTCACACCGACAAAATTCCCCACAAAATAAGGCACTGGACTGTCTGCAATATCACCACTAAATGAATTGCCTAATTGACCAATCGTATTTCGCCCCCAACAATTCAAATCATTGGTGACCAACAGCGCACAGGTGTGATTTGCACCAGACGTGACAGCAATGGTATTCGCCGCAGCATCGACTTCACTCGGAAATGTTCGGGTGCTACCGCCGATTTGATTTCCAATCCCGAGTTGGCCAAACCCGTTATCGCCCCAACACCATACCGTACCGAGCGAGTCAACCATACAGATGTGATTTGCCCCTACGCCTACGCCAGTGATACCTAAATGCCCAACCACGGGTTGGGGCGTATTGATATTTTGGGCAGCTCCACCCGCACCATTCCCCACTTGACCAACATTATTCCATCCCCAACAGGCTACATCACCACGTTGCAATAATGCACACGTGTGAGCCCCACCTGCCACAATAGCAACGACGTTTTGCAATCCAGTCACCACTACAGAAGCAGGGTGCGATGTAGTTTCTTCAACCAGATTATTTACTCCAAGTTGGCCACTATAATTATCGCCCCAACACCGCACATCACCATTCTGTTGCAACACGCAAGTATGATTATCTCCTGCGGTAATTGCGACCACATTGGTTACATCATCGACTAACTGTGGGTGAGTAATATATGCAGTATCACCAACTATACCCTTGCCTACTTGGCCATAATGATTCCACCCCCAACAATAGACTTGGCCTACTTGGGTAAGTGCACAGGTATGATCGAGCCCCAAACTTATATCAGAAACCCCATTTAATCCGGGAACATACGTCGGCGTAGACAATCCTGGACCGATATTGCCTATCCCTAGTTGCCCTTGTTGATTTCGACCCCAACAAACAACGCTGGTCGATTGCAAAACGGCACACGTATGATTCCCGCCAGATTTTAACACTTTTGTATTTTTCAAATCAGCTACCCGCAACGGCATTCCCGATGATGCCGTATTTCCACTCCCTAATTGGCCATCATCATTACGACCCCAGCACGCACCCCCACCATCTTTGAGCAAGGCACAACTGTGTGATTGCCCCAGGGAAATATCAATAACTTGTTGCACCGCAGCAATTACTGGCGCACTACTATCTTCGGTTGCCTGATTGCCTAATTGGCCAAAATTATTATGTCCCCAACAACGTACTGTTCCGTCACTGACAATCAAACAGGCATGGGCACTTCCCGCGGCGATAGTAACCACCTCATCATTACTACGAACGGTTTGTGGCAATGCAGCTGCATTCGTCGTACCATTTCCTAGTTGCCCATATTCATTACCACCCCAACAACGACTAACCACATGTTTGAGAGCGGCACAACTAAAATTTCCACCTGCAGTAATAACAAATCCATCATTTAACCCACTTACATATGGATGTGCTGAATCATACTCATATTTGCCATTCCCAAGTTGGCCATATGCGGCATCGCCCCAACAACTGGTTTGGCCAATTACCAACAGTGCACATGTTGTCGAAAAACCCAATGCAACATGTGACACACCCGCAAGCACCATTTGCGGGACCGGCATTATAGTACTGCCCCCCATTGCCTTAATTTGATGTAGATCGTTTGCACCCCAGCACCATAATTGATGTATCGCATCAATGCCACATGTATGCCTTCCACCAATCGCCAACGACTGGATTGGTGGCAAGCCTACAATTAATTGTGGTGAGGTTGCATCACCTTGGAATTGTCCAAATGACTGGGCACCCCAACAAAGCACAGCGCCATCAACACGTAACGCGCAGGCATGACGCCAACCGATTTTTACATCAACAATATCAACCAAATTTGCAATTGGCGTAAATGCAGGCGTATTGGGAAGCAGTGACGCACCCCAACAAACGACCGTTCCATCATTTTGCAATACACAATTACTATCGCCACCAGAAGCCAACGTTACGACAGACGGAAGTGCTTCTATTGCAATCGGTAATGCCTGTGCTGGTCCAGTGTTTCCAAGTTGGCCAGCATTATTTGCGCCCCAACACCACACACGTCCGGCTTGTTGGAGCACACAGGTATGATTATTACCTGCACTGACTATGGCAACCTGTTTCAACGTCCAAATTTGTTGCGGTTGGGGATGATTTTGAAAATCTTTGACACCCAATTGCCCAAATTCATTGTTCCCCCAACAATACACGTGTTGGTCATACCGCAACGCACATGTATGTTCACCTCCAGCAGATATACTTGTGACACCGTTGATTTCAGGGGACAAAGGGATCGAATCATCGCGTCGGATGGGTGTTCCTAGTTGGCCTTCAAGGTTTCGTCCCCAACACTTGACGCGTCCTTGTTGCCACAAAGCGCACATATGAGACACACCACCAGCCATAACGTTTGCAGTGACGCCCATTCGCATGAGCACAAATTCCTGATGCGTTTTTTCAGTAATCGTAGGACCTAATTGGCCGAATTGATTGTCACCACGGCAAACAATTTTGGCAGCGCGCAACAGCACACACGTACTATCGTTTGTAATTGATATATCCAACGCACCAAATAGCGGTGTTTGTACTAAGTGCGATTCCTCATCGCTCATACATACCAACGTATTATTCATTAATACCGCACACAGCGTACCGGCATTACTTCCACGTAAACGTAAATATGGTGCAGGTAATGCAATTGAATGGGGCACCGTACCATGACCCCAACACCACAATGTATTTGATGCATCAACGATACAACTTTGCTGATTCGTCAATGCAATCCCTTTGGCCAAGGGAATATCAGCTACTTGCACTGGGACATCTAGTGATTTTCCTGCATGCGCATTGCTTTGACCAGCCGTATTTTCGCCCCAACACCAAACAATGCCCGCACTTGTGAGTGCGCAATTATGATTCCCTCCGGCGGCAATTGTCACAATGTTTGCCGGCAATCCTTTAATTGAATAAGCATCTATGGCACGAAGCCGTAGATCATCGCCTATTTGCGCATATTGATTATCACCCCAACAGCGAACTACGCCATCATCTTGACGCGCACACGTATGGTTTGCCCCACTCACAATTTGGACAACCCGGCCGATCCCCACAACTTGATCAGGAATAGATTTATTTGTGCGTGGACCATTGCTGGCATTTCCTAATTGACCAAACGTGTTATCACCCCAACAAAACACATTTCCTGTGCGGGATTGTAAAGCACATGTATGAGTATTCCCAGTGGCAACGGCCGCAACATCAACAAGACCACTCACATTCATCGGATTGGCACTCAAAGGAAGCGTAATGCCGTCACTCCCTCCACCGAGTTGGCTTTGGCGATTATCACCCCAACATTGAATATGAGCTGATTGAGTCACAACACAAATATGCCCCTTGCCACTTGAGAGTGTCAGCAATTGGGCAGATTGGATCTTCACCGGCTCTTCATCTGGTAAGGCAGGCATCGGGATTATTTCTTCACGTTGTGTCGTTATTGTAGAGACTGATGGTTTTCCGCGATGTTGCACCCGGTCAACGACCTGGCCAACGAACGTAGAAATAGGTGCAGAAATCATAAGTATAACAAACAGCGTCATGACGCTATACCACATTGTTATGAACGCACGTTGTATCATTGCATACTTTCACTATCACTCTGGATATTCTAGCGTAGAATGCCCACTTGTATCAATACGCTTAATTCCCAAAAAATATACAGTGATACCGAAAATGAACATTTCAAATGCTGGTTCATTTCTTAGAAATTATAAATTCAAATTTGATGATTGTTTGGCACTCTCGTTTCAAAAGTATTTATCTCATTATTTGAACATCGTGTTTGGGAATAGATTGTTACTTATGAAATTGAAAACAAAGGAAAGGAATGATAAATTGACATCAAAATACAGAGATGCTATAGTACAAGGGATTAAGTAAGTCTTAATCTTTCCGAAGACTAGATTTTCATATGTAGTGGGCAAACGATATACACAGCGTGTATGCCGTTTCGGTCATGCGTTTACACAAACCACATTCAGTGCAACCGGCTGTATTGTATGAATGAAAAGTTGTAGTTACGCAACAAAGGTACCATGAATTTGTATGGTTTAAGGAGGAACACAGATGTCCTACTCGCGCATTGCGCGCTGGGCGTTTTGACGGTATGTATTTAGAGTGGCTTGTAGCTACTACTACACCCCGTACAGGCATTATTGTCGACAGTTGATTAGAAGATGCCTGCTTATTTCTATACGGTACGTTCTAGTTGGTAGACCTACAGCCATGGCAATACCAATGTGACGGTACCAAATGAAACATGATGGCAATCATTACTTGTATCGAAGACACCCTTCACTTGTCGCATACGTCTGTTGTAAGAATATTTCTCCGTAAGCATCCTGTACTGATAAAGGAAAGGCATCCGCATGGTAGCCTACATTTTGAGTCGTTTAGCCAGATTGTTTTTTGTGTTTATTGTCGTAACTATGGTGGCGTTTTTACTAATGCACAACGTCCCCGGCGGCCCATTTGACGAAATCAACATGCCACTCGATGCCGCCTCAAAGGCCAGAATATTAGCCAAATTTGGACTTGATCAGCCACTACACGTGCAATACTACAAATATATGAGTCGGGCGCTCCAAGGCGATTTCGGCATTTCATATGCCAATCCCGGTCAGACAGTAGGTCAAGTAATCGGAAGTGTTTGGCCAAAAAGTCTGCAACTTGGTGGTGTAACCGTAATTGTGGCGATTGGGCTCGGAATGTTTATGGGGATTTTGGCTGGTGTCCGCCAAAACACATGGATTGACCGGGTGGTCACGTTTGTGGCGGCACTCGGCATGACGGTGCCTAATTTTATTATTTCGATTTGGATGATTCTTATTTTTGTGGTGAAATTACATTGGCTTCCTATTGCGCTTGATAGCTCACATTGGAATGACCCCAAAGCATGGATCATGCCAGTAGTTGCACTGGGCTTAGGACCATTGGGATTTGCCTCACGCTTTACCCGTGGGAGCTTGACCGACGTTATGACGTCAGATTACATCCGCACTGCACGAGCCAAAGGCTTGAGCGAAGTGATGGTGGTGTGGCGTCACGCCCTCAAGAATGCTTTGATTCCAATTATCACGGCACTTGGTCCGATGATCCCTAACTTGATGACCGGTACGATTTTTGTTGAAACCATGTTCCGCGTCAATGGAATCGGTAAGTTTTTTGTTACGAGTATCACCAGTCGTGACTATCCGATGGTGTTAGCGTTGATGTTGATAATTGCTTCAGTCTGGGGCTTGGTGTATTTGCTTACCGACCTACTTTCGACGGTTATCGACCCACGAATTAAGCTTGATTAGGAAACAACCATGACAACAACACCTATTGCCGTTCCTGAAGAAGTGGTTATCCAACGCAAGCCCGCAAATTTGTGGCGCGATGCTGCAATCCGGTTTAGCAGAAACCAACTTGCTATGGGCGCACTCGTCATAGTATCCATGTTTTTTTTCATGGCAATTTTCGCAGACTTTATTGCGCCCACCGCGTATGATTTTACGGTTTTGTCAGAAAGCAAGCAATTCCCCACTGCGCGCCACTGGCTTGGTACCGACAATGTAGGGCGTGACCAGTTAAGCCGAATTATTTATGGAGCCCGGGTATCATTGACCATCGGTATTACAGTTCAATTACTCGCAGTAATCGTCGGTGTATCAATGGGATGCGCAGCCGGCTTCCTAGGCGGATGGGTTGACAATGTAGTGATGGGCATCATTGAAATTTTCACAGCCATACCCCAACTGCTGTTTGCGTTGTTCTTGCTTTCGATGTGGGGTGGTGGTTTATTCAATGTAATTTTGGCACTCGGTATTATTGGCTGGATTGAAATGTGTCGTCTTACTCGCGCACAGATTTTATCACTGCGTGAAAAGGAATACATTGAGGCAGCCCGAGCAATCGGAGTGCCTACCACACAAATTGCACTTCGCCATTTGTTGCCCAATGCCTTGTCGCCATTAATTATTTCGTTCACATTGGGGATTCCAGCCACGATGTTTGCCGAAGCAGGCTTGAGCTTCCTTGGGATTGGTATTAACGATCCGATTCCCAGCTGGGGCAAAATGGCTGGTCAATCTTCATCATTTATCGAAGTGTACTGGCATTTGGGACTCTTCCCTACCCTAATGATTGCCTTGACGATGTTGAGTTTTTCGTTTGTTGGTGACGGTATGCGCGATGCCCTCGACCCCAAACTCAGGAAATAAATCGACGATACAGGTACATTTCTTTATGTATTGTTTGTTTGCACGAATCAGATTATGCGTAGCTCATTCGTTGTCGGAATCATGCGAGCAAACTTGACAAATCTCTGATTAATTATGCTAAGCATTCGTTATCATTTGTTTCTTTTGATAATGAAAAATTAATATGACGTGGTATACTTAGTTTCGTGGTAAAATTGAAAATCCCAATCCAAACTGGTGTCTTAGAGTTAGTCCTACCGGTTGTATGCGTGTAACAGCGCATGAATTTGGTCAATTCCCGGGGATGGGCGGTCCATTCTCTGGGTTGATATAAACAATGCGTTTAACCCCGCAAAGTTAGGTGTTTTCTTTTGATGAAGGAGTTCACAGATGACCTACACTCGAAGTAGTGCACGCTGGGCTTTGGTCGTCGTAGCTACATGGCTCATTACAGCCTGTGGCGGCGCACCAGCAGCTGCACCAACCGCTGCACCGGCAGCCACCGAAGCCCCGACTGCTCCGTCAGTCATCGAAGCTGCCACGGCCGTTCCGGCACCAGCCGAGCCAACCGCAGCACCTGTAGCAGCAACGTTGAATGGCATTACCTTGCCAGCCGACGCCGCACCAGCCGATCAACAAGTGTATCGCACGTTCTTCAATGCCACCACCACCTTCACCACAGTTGACTTCTTGGTCAGCGTGTACGAAGAGGGCGGCGCCGTTACTAACATTTTGAGCGAGCCATTGATTCGCTTGGACAACAACTTCATGCCTATGCCAGCTGCTGCCCTTACATGGGAAGCCAATGCTGACGGCACGGAGTGGACGTTCCACCTCGACCCCAACCTGAAGTGGAGTGATGGTACGCCGGTGACCGCCGCCGACTACGTAACCACTTTCCAATATGCTGCTGACAAAGAGCATGCATGGGACTTCTTCTGGTTCTTCCAAGCACCAGGCGAAATCAAGAATTGGAGCAAGGTGGGCACTGGCGAACTTAAGAACGACCAATTGGGCGTCGTTGCTAAAGATGCCAACACCGTCGTGTTCACAACCGAAACCCCAGCCCCCTTCTTGCCAGCCAAGTTGCTTTACAGCACTCCCTTGCAAAAAGCCGCCTTCGAAAAGAATGGTCCTTTGTACAACAACGATCCCAAGACTTCAGTGTCAAGTGGTCCTTACATCCTCAAGGAATGGACCAAGGGTGAGAAGTTGGTATACGAAGCCAACCCAACCTACACCGGCAGCAACAAACCCTACATTCAACGTGTAGAGTGCATCGCAGCCAAGCCAGAAACCTTCTTCGCCGGCTATCGCAACGGTGACGTTGACTCACTCGGCGGCGAATACATCGGTGCTGCCGAAACGCAGATCATCGCTGCTGACGCCGACTTAGCCAAGCAAGTCACCAAGAACGCCAACGACTTCCGGACTGACTACTTGTTCTTCGATACGAAGACCAAGCCATTCAATAACCTCAAGGTTCGTCAGGCCTTCTCACACATCGTCGACCGCGACAGCTTGATTGCCAACATCATTGGACCGAACCAAGCCATTCCGGCTTATTCGTTCTTGATGCCTGGCTTCCACGCATCAAATTCGAAGGAACTCTCAACCATCCAAAACTTCGACGTCGAAGCCGCCAAGAAATTGTTGGCCGAAGCCGGATACCCAGATGGTAAGGGCTTCCCCAAGATCACCTTGTGGCTCCGTAACGAAGCTCAAGTTCGCCAAGATGCCGCTGCAGCAATCGCAGCTTCATTGAAGCAAAACCTCGGCATTGACGTTGAAGTTTCCAACAAGGAACAAAAGACCTTCATGGAAGCCCTCAACGCCAAGCCAACCAAGATTCAATTCGGTATGGTTTCATACGGTATTGACTTCTTCGATGCTTCGAACATGTTGGGCGTATGGCACAGCGGTGCTCGCCATAACTGGGGCAACGCAGATTTCGACAAGTTGGTAGACGATGCTTCGGCTAGCACGGATACCGCTGGTCGTCTCAAGCAGTTCCAAGATGCCGAGAAGATGCTCGTGTCAGATGTCGGTGGTCTCTTCTTGTTCCACCGCGTCAACTCAGGCTTGCTCAAGCCATACGTCGTTGGTAAGGCTCTCGAGCCCAACAACGCTGGCTTCAATGGTATTCAATGGCCCGGCTTCAGCGCTTATAGCAACGTGCCCGGATCAATGTATATCAACAACACCAAGACCAAGTAGTTTTGCTACGTTGGCTTTGGCGAGAGTGGGGAGTGCTTCGGCACTTCCCACTCTTTTTTGTGCCAAAATATACAGTACAATGAATGAAACACCGTACCGAGAATTGACACCCATGCACATCATCTTTGTCCGCCATGGTGAAACTGCCTACAACGCAATTGGACGCTATCAAGGTCATATGCAAATTAGTCTCAACGACACTGGGTTTTCTCAAGCACGACACGTCGGCGAACGATTGCAACATCACAATTTTGATGCAATTTATAGTAGCGACCTGCTTCGCGCAGTCCAAACGGCAAAAGCGATTGCTCATCATCACGACCAACAAGTGATAGAACTCCCTGGATTCCGCGAAATCGACGTCGGCCTGTGGGAACATCTGACTGTCGCCGAAATTTCGGCCCAATTCCCTACGGATTTTGCCGCCTATCGCATCAAGCCGGGTCGCACCATCTATACCGGTGGCGAATCATATGCCCAAATGCAAACCCGCGCGATGCAGACACTCGCTGCCATCATGCAACGCCACGACGAACACGACACCATTTGCGTGGTGTGTCATGGCGGCACCATCCGAGCCATCGTTTGTGCCGTACTCAATCTTGATATCGACAACTATACTCAAATGTGGATAGACAATTGTGCGATAACTACAATCATCCAACATCAAGGCAAATTACGCCTCGGGAATCTCAACGACAATGCCCACGCAATGCAACATAAGCAAGATTAAACATACGCCATGAAACTACTTCTTATTCGTCACGGCGAAACCACATACAACACTTTAGGGATAATCTACGGTCATGCACAGGTGCCCCTCAATGAACGTGGGCAACAACAAGCACATCGCCTAGCACAGCGCCTCAAAAATCTGCACCTCGATGCGGTCTATAGTAGTGATTTAATTCGTGCGATCCATACCGCCGAAGCCATATTAGCCCATCACGCAGTACCTCATATCAAAGATACTGCATTACGTGAACTCGATGTTGGCCTCTGGGAACACAAAAGCGTTGCCGAAGTCGAACAACATGACGCCGAACGCTACGCACAATATTTATCTACCCCAGGTACAATGATATATCCAGGCGGGGAATCGCATGTGATGTTGCAACAGCGAGTCCTGCATGCAATCAATCATTATGTCACCTTACATCAAGAAGACGATGTGATTTGCATTGTCTGCCATGCTGGCACAATCGCAGCCATAATTTGCGCGATTTTAGGGATAAATATAAATCTCCACGAACGCATCCGCATCGATAATTGCGCAATAACCACTATTATGGTTGAAAATGGTGCTTTACAATTGGTTTGTCTAAACGACAACACCCACACCGAGTCATAGGAGCATCACAAATGAGTACACTTCAATTCGACCCCAACCAGCTCGGGTACAACGCAGATGTTGTTGTTATCGGAGCAGGTATTTCTGGGTTGGTCGCCACATGGCGGTTGATCCGAGAAGGAGTCGATGCAGTGTTACTCGAAGCACGCGATCGCGTGGGCGGACGTGCCAATAGTGGCACATTTAATGGCGAATCATATGATTTAGGAGCACGCTGGATTAGTCCCCATGCGAAACAATTCCGCCAACTTGCCCACGAATTAGGCATCCAATTAACGCCGCAATACATCCAAGGCGAAAGTATGATTCGTATTAATCGACGGGATATCCGCTTTCGCAATCGTGTCCCTTGGCTTGCCCCCAATGTACAAATTGATTACCAACGCATCATTGCAAAACTCAATAAATTATCACATCAACTCCAATTGCAAACCATCAAAAGTGCGCAAGCAATCAAAGACTACGATCAGTTTTCATTTGGGGCGTGGCTACAGAAACAAAGTAGTTCCAATACCACACGAAATTTATTCCGACTCCTTACTCATATCCATTTTATGGCTGAACCAAGTGAAATTTCTTTTGTGTATGTACTCGACCAAATACAAGCCTATCAACGGGCTGAATTCATATTTTCCTTGCGACCAGCCGTTGATCAAGATCGTATCCCAGGTGGAATTCATCGCATTACTGAGCGATTAGCACAACAATTGCGCCCACAACTTAATGTCGACACCCCCGTATTGGCGATGCGTCAAGATGAAGAAAGTGTTTCTGTATATTCACGCGGTTCTTCATTCCGTGCCCGATACGCAATTGTCGCCGCACCACCTGCAGTCGCAGCGCAAATCTACTATGAACCTGCGCTTCCAAGTAACCGTGATGCCCTTAATCAACGTGTCGTGATGGGACGCGCTATCAATGCAGTCCTTTGTTATGATTATCCTTTTTGGCGCGAAAACCAAAAATCTGGTTTTATCATGAGTGACGATGGACCTGCGAGCCTCATCCACGATGTATCTCCAACAGGCAGTACCGAAGGCGCACTCGCGTGCGTCATCATCGGTGACAACGCAAGCCATTGGAGCGCACAGCCACGAAGCGAACGTCTCAAAGCATTAGTAACCCAACTTACGAGTTGGTTCGGCAACGAAGCACTTTCGTACCGTGGCATGATCGAACGTGATTGGAACAACGAGCGCTGGAGTCGTGGTACTGTTGGGTTTATGCCCCCAGGCAGTGCCAGCTTTGTGCATTCCATAAGCACTCCTATAGGTCGAATCCATTGGGCAAGTAGTGAAACAGCGACTCATTGGTCTGGGAGCATCGAAGGTGCCATCGAAGCAGGTGAACGGACCGCTGCAGAGGTAATCACACAACTCAGTACCGCAGGATTCCTGCGAAAGGATTCCTGACCCGCTCTATTAACGGTTTAAAAACACTGGCTTCGGTCGCGTATATAGTTGTAGTAACAACTGTTGGTGTTACGCTTGCACAAAACGCCAACATAGCGTATAGTATGCCCGGTATTTCTGTGCAAAAGCGTGGAGCTACGCATGCAACGTGGCAAACGATGCTCCCAATTAGTGAAACGCACATGGATAATTAATCTGCACTATTAGAGGAGCATGTACATGTCTAAGAAGTGGGTATACCTCTTTACAGAGGGGAATTCCACCATGCGTGATTTGCTAGGTGGTAAAGGCGCAGGGATGGGAGAAATGACTCGCACCGGCGTCCCCGTACCGCCAGGATTCACCATCACCACCGAAGCCTGTAATGCCTATTATGATGGCGGCAAAAAATTGCCCGAAGGCTTGTGGGAACAAGCCCGCGTCGCAATGCTCGAAGTCGAAAAAGTCTCGGGCAAGAAATTCGGCGATGCCACCAACCCCTTGCTCGTATCCGTCCGTTCGGGTGCCCGTGAATCAATGCCCGGCATGATGGATACCGTCCTCAACCTCGGACTCAACGCCCAAACCCTCGAAGGCTTGGCCAAGCAAACCGGCAATCCCCGTTTTGCCGCTGACGCCTATCGCCGCTTTGTGCAGTTGTTCGGCAAAATCGTATTGGGCGCCGA
>CALQBW020000017.1 GCA_943328915.2 Singulisphaera sp. GP187
CATCAATGACCAATTAACACCGGGATTATTTGGCGTATTGTATCCGCAGGAATCGCATACCCAATCCCTTCAAAGCTTCCACTGCTACTTTGAATTGCTGTGGTAATCCCTAAGACCCCTCCGGTGACATCGATTAAGACGCCGCCAGAACTCCCTGGATTCACGGCAGCATCAATTTGGAGGATGTTTTGATTGGGATTGCCATCAAGCGTGCGTCCGACGGCACTTATTGTGCCGAGCGTCATGGTGTCGCGTAATCCAAGTGGGTTGCCAATTGTCATGACCCACATACCGGTCATGGGAGTTCGCTGGCTTAGCTGCAGCGGTGCGATATCGACAGGTTGCGATAATGCGAGGACAGCCAAATCACTTGCTTCGTCTCGTCCAATCACCGTTGCGGTGATTTCGCTACTATTCCCAAACCGTATGAGGTACTCATTGCGATCGCTTACAACATGGGCATTCGTGACCACATGGCCTTGGTCGTCATACAAAAAACCACTGCCTTGTGACATCACCATCTTCCGGGGTACATCGCCAGAATGAATCGCAGGATGGGTAAACATGATGTCGATACTGGCCACTGCGGGAACGGTTTGACGAAACAAACGGATCGTTTGTGATTCGACTGCGGCCAATGGCGCGGCTGCGGTCGCATCGAGGAACTGTATCGCCGCACGGGTGGGGAACGGAGTGCGCGGCATTTTTTCGTGTATCGCGGTCGGAACAACAGGCACTTCTGTGGCGCTCGAAAAATCTAATTGGCTATGATAGGTGCTTTGGCGGTAACTGCATCCTGCCAACAATAGCAGGAACCCTAGCATCAATAGACGCAAATGCGTTGTTACCATGTGTTTGCCAATGCAACATCAATCGTTGGGTAGCGGAACGTAAACCCAGCTTCAGGTAACCGAGCCGACGTGACCGATTGCCCTCCGATGAGGAGTGAATCAGCCATTTCGCCAAACAAAAATCGCAATGCAAATTGCGGAACGGGAATCCTTGACGGTCGATTGAGTCGTTTTGCGATGGCGTTACTCAATGTCCGATTGGTGACGGGGTATGGCGCGCATGCATTGTATGGACCGGTAACGTGGTCGTTATCGATTGCCCATAGTAATAATTGCACCATGTCTGCGATATGGATCCACGAAATTATTTGCGTGCCTGGGAGCACTGGTCCACCGACAAAAAACTGAAATGGCAGTGACATCAAGGGTAATGCACCACTCGTTCCATCGAGGACAACCCCCGTGCGGAGGATCACAGTTCGTATTGCAAGTGCGGGATCAGGGGCAGCGGCTGATTCCCATGCTACACACAAATTTGCCAAAAAATCAGCGCCCGGAGGAGTGGCCTCATCATTTGCCACTGCATTTATGCCATAATACCCCGCGCCAGATGACGAAATGAACGTAGTTGGCTTTTGGGGCATTTGTGCTACTGCAGCCAATAATTGTTGGGTGGTATCGACACGACTAGAGGCAAGCAGTTGTTTGTATGCCGGCGTCCAGCGGGTACCAGCTATCGACGCACCTACTAAATTGACGATTGTGTCACATGGTGTAAGTGCGGCAGCGGTGGCATGGATGTCACGCGGATGCCATAAAACACGTCGCGCATTCGCAGGCAATTTGCCTTGGTGATGTGGGTTGCGTGTAAAAGCAATCACGCTGTCGCCGCGGTTAATAAGCGCATGGCTTAATGCGCTTCCTATGAGTCCTGTTGCTCCAGTGATAGCGATTTGCCGTGGCATAAAAACTCCAATTTTTAGGGAAATACCGCAATAATCGAAAGCAACAACGGTATCATTTGATATCTATTGGTTTTACTTTGTTGGTACGCGGATAAGCAGGCCTGGCCATAGTGAACAAAAAAACAGACCGGCACAAATCCCTGCAATGGCACCATTGACCAATAATACTTCGTAGCTGGCACTGGGCCAATAGTGGATTTCGAGCCACCACAAGCCGATTGGGATTGCCGCAGTCATCAGTCGAATCGACCAATGCCAATCAAACCAACGGGGCATTGAATGCTGTTGTTGGCTCCTACGTACGCCAAACCATGCCAACCATAAGCCGATAGTAGCGCCCCAGCAACGGGTGCACACTGCCATTGGTGCGCCGAGTAATATATATGATTTGAGTGGGGTAGGACAGACATAGGTGCTGAGGAGATTACGGGCCAGCCAGCCAAGGTCAGTCATAATTGGTATCCCGGTCGCAATAAATAAAGCGGCGATGGGTGGACCAAAAAAAAGCACTATTAGAAATAGGCGGTACGGCCACGTGGGCCATGTCCGGAGTGGTATAGTTGTCATCATTGGAAATCTCGTTTGAGGCGTTGGCGTGCCTGCCATAATAAGCCGATTTTGCGCCAAAACGGCACAAAGGCACGTTTGCTAAATACATCGTAGTCAAACTGATGAATACTATCGAGGATACCACGATAAATTGTCGCAGCCGCAGCAATTGCGAGACTGCTATCGGGATTCAACAATCCAATTCCCGGCCAAGATTCTTCATACAATGCATGTGCTCTGGCACTCTGGAAGCGCATCAATGATTTGAACCGCGGACTACGGTGATGAGTGAATATTTCGTCCTCGGTAACACCAAATGCCACTAAATCTTCTTGAGGGATGTAGATGCGGCCGCGGGCAGCGTCTTCGCCGACGTCACGCAAAATGTTGGTAAGTTGGAGCGCAACCCCTAATTTGACGGCATAATCGACACCTGCATCGACATGACCAATGATTTGCATCGAAATCAAACCGACCACAGAGGCGACGCGATAGCAATAAAGCCACAAATCATTAAAGGTGGCATACCGCGTCACGGTCAGGTCCATCGCGATACCTGCTAACAACTCGTCGATAAGCTCTTGAGGGATATTGTAGTGAGCAACCGTATCGTGCCATGCAATTAACACAGCGTTGTCATGTGGTGTGGCGCGATGGTGAACGAAATTCACCCAATGGGCAAGGGCATGAGGAGCTGTGCCGGCTGCTGCTTGGTCAACGATATCATCACTTGTCCGGCAAAATGCATACAGAGCCCGGATTGCGCGACGCTTCGCCGGAGGTAATAACGCAGTACTCAAATAAAAACTTTTTGAATGAAATCGTGTAATGTCAACACACGTGGCATACGCCGCCTCTCGCTCAATATCGGTAATTGCATGAAAATCCGCGGCGAGACGGGAATGATTATCCTGATCAATAAACCGTTTCAGGCTATCTAATAAGGCTGCTGCATCGCCTGCGGGCGGGCGCACCACGTTCTCTGTGGGCTGTGTTACCATGACATCTCTTTCGCTGGGTTGTCGCGCCTGATTCATCATCCAAGAAAATCTCACACTCGTATATATTCATGTATCCCGTGTGATGATCAAAGATGAAAATATACGGATTGAAAATATGACAATCTTCGCTTGCGGTAGTTCTCAATTGTAAATTGAGTAATCGAATTAATTCTACAATACCCTACTTATATTATTGTTATTGCAGCATCACATTCGTCAACTCTGTGTAGATAGATAATGATGTGCTTGATTATGCAACGAGAAATCGTAGTTGTGCTTACGAATGCCGATTTAATATAGTAGCCACATTATCGGTTAATTCGCGGGCATCATGCCCCAAAAAATGCCCTGGCATCGTATCACGCAATGTTGGTTCGAGATTGAATATACGTCCACCATACCCAAAACGAAGTTGGGGATGTATTTTTTGGATGCTAATCGCGACTTCTTGCATCGCATGGGCTGCTTCTATGGTAGTACCAGCCAAACAAACCATATCAGGGTGTACTTTGGCAATTGTCTCGAGTAAATCACTCAATGGGACACGGGCACCGAGGTAGATGACCTTCCAGCCACGTCGTACCAAAAAGAGACTGGCAAATAAAATGCCCATATCGTGGAGTTCATTTGGCGCGCAGCCGATAATAATGGTCTCGCGCGTTGCAACGGTCTCGAAAATATTAATCAGACTTGCAAGTTTGCGACGCATAAACTCGGTTGCAAAATGCTCAGCTGCGATGTTGATTTCGCCACGGTGCCAACGTTCGCCGATTTCGACCATCACGGGCTGGATTAATTCGAGGAGCACTTGTTCAAACGGATGTAATGAAAACGCTTCGCTCAATAAGCGATCAGATGCACCTGCATCAAAGCTCGTGAGGGTGCGGGTCAGTTCTTGGACCAATTGATCAAGTCCGCGCGTGGTATTCGTAGCAGGAAGTGACACTTCTTCTTCAAATACATTGTTAAGCAACATGACGGCGTGGCTAATATTCATGCCTTCGGCTGTCCGGTCACGTAACCAACGGATTATTGCAATGTCCCGTTCTGAGTACAATCGATGCCCACCTTGGGTGCGTTGCGGACGAGGTACTCCATAGCGGCGCTCCCAAGCCCGGAATGTGTCTGGTGGCACAGTAGTCTCGAGTGCAACCGCCTTGGTGTTGAACACCGGCGCAAGCGATAGTTGCTTCAGAGATGGAGGTATTGCCATGTTGCACATCCTTTGCCCGTTAGTGGGTGATGGGCAACTATAGCATGATGCACATATATTGTCAATGTTTTGTGTAATAATGCACAGATTTAAATACATTTGCAGACAAGTATTGATATGCAAAAAAATGGCACATTGACGTCACATGGCGATCGAATTATTGACGTGTACGCCGAAGCTACGGGTATATCGAGTGGTGGCGACCGGGAGAGTGTTTTTTGTGTCTCATTCACGTCACGCCAGGATTTTTTACCAATAATAAACGGGATGATGATTAGATGAGTCTGGCACTTGCGATGGCATTAATTTGCGGGAATCCAGAGCGAATTGTGAGCCAATCATTGCCGCGATTTTCGCTATACCATACCGTGCCACCCATATCACCGATCCAAATGCGATCGGGGTGGTAGGTGGTAGGGTGAATGACGCGGGGGTTGATTGCGGCTTCACAGTGATGCCATTCGTTTTGGTAACGCCATACCTGTTGCTGTGCGACACCGATTAGGGCAAACGGTGTACCGGATAATAGGGTATTAGCCTGCCACCCGACGGGAGGAGCGGGGATAATCCCGAGCGCTGCAATCCATTCTTTGGCACTTGTATGGTGGAGTCGTTGTGTGCCATCATTGCTCAGGTAGATGGTTTGGCTGAAAGGGGAGCTGTCCCACGTCAGGCCGCCATCGATACTGAGGTGACTTGTGGTCGCATTGCTATACCAAAGGGTATCTCCACCGGCACTGAGTTGTGTCGCATTGCCGAGTGTATGCCAAGAAATGCCATTATCGTGACTTATATAGGCTAAAGCGCCATCATGTGCAAATATCCGTGTAGGTGTGGTCCGTGATGCAATGAATTGCTGCATTTTTGGGATGTTTATTGCATCCCACTGTTGACCGCCGTCAATGCTCCTCCAACTGGTGGTTGGTCCGCTTGCGATAAGCATAGTGGGGTCGAGTGGGTTTGCCCATAGCGCCGCAATGGGGTGTGATTGGAGCGAGTGGCCTGCTTTGAGCCAGCGCCCAATTGCACCAGGATTGCTCAACGTGATGATGCCGTCAGCAGTGGCGATAAATACTAATTCTGCTTTGGCCATTTGTTAGGCTCCTGTGCGTGTGGCGTTGATAAACCAGACAATACCGGTAATCGTACTTGATTTGATTTGCCACCCATAGCGCGTGAGTTGGGCGATGATTGCATCGGGTTGAAAAAAGGTAATCCCCCCATGGGATAACGCTGATTGGATTGTTTTGCCAAAAAATCGAGTAGCACGGATAAGTGCCATATTGACGAAGGTACTTGTGGGTGTGGCAATCCGCGAAATTTCGGTGAATACTCTGGGAATATCTGCCATTTCGTTGAGTGACCCCCCCATGACGATTCCTTCGGCAACGCCACTGCGCATCGGGAGGGTGCGTGCGTCTGCCCGGATGTAACTGATCGGGAGGCGGGCCGCTATGGCACGGCGTTGAGCTTCAATAAGCATTGGCATTGAACGATCGATGCCGATGACTGATTTTTGGGGGTAGGCTTTGGCGACGATACGGGCATAGAGGCCATTGGAACAGGCAATGTCTACGATTAATCCTCGCGTGGGGGTGAATGATTCACTCACGATGGCTTGTTCGCGGTCATAGCCAAAAGAAGTACCACTAAAGATGCTTAGTGCATACGGACGCCATATCCGTTCATACGCCCATGCCGTTAGCCGCCATTCGTTGCTCCAAGCCGCCATACTCGTCGGGTGTGCCCGCGGCAATAAGTCGAGGATTCCATGGCGGATGATATAGGTATGCGTATTGTTGGCACAGCGGACGCTTCCGTTGACGCCATCACCGATATGCAGTCGGAGGGTGGCATGACAGGTAGGACAACGGAGATAGATTAAATCAGCGATTTGCATAGCATCCCTTTCGTGGTGGCGCGTAGGAACCCATGCCTACCATGCGGGAAACGACAGGGAGGGACATAGCGGGTTTTTTAGTAGCGTGGGATATTGGTGTCAATCAGTAGAGACCATGCTTCAATACCGCCACTCATATTGGCAACACGGTGGAATCCAAATTGTTGTATGAGGGTGGTTGCGACATGCGCGCTCCGTATGCCGTGATGGCACATTACCACGATAGGAGTAGCACGGTCAATAGCTGAAGCCCAATCGAGTGACCCGCTCATTGGATGGAGTACTGCGTCATCTATATGTGCGATAGCGTATTCGTTTGGTTCACGTACATCAATGAGCAGGAATGATTCGTTCCGTTGGCGCATCGCTACGACATCGTGTACATCGAGGTGACTATAGAGTGGAGGTATGCTCATTGGTGATTCCTCTAATAATAGGTCAATAGTCTGACATGGGTATGCAGCGTGCTATTGATACGGCTATGAAATAAAACAACACCTCTTCGCAACGCGAAGAGGTGTTGTGATTGGAGCAGGAATTAGTGGCTACCACAGCTTCCACAACCGCCAGCGTCGCTGCTGTACTCGTCTGAATCTTCGCCGCCCTCTTCTTTGGAGCGGAACGAGTGGCCACAGCCACAGCTTGATTGGGCATTGGGGTTGTCGATTTTGAAGGCACCTTGGAGCATGTTGTCTTGTTGGAACGAAATGCTGGCACCAGCCAAGTAGCGGGCGCTGATGGGGTCAAGCATCACGTTGAGGCCGTGTGCCGTCCACGTGGTGTCGCCTTCGCGGGGTTCGTTGTCAAACGTCATGCCATATTGCATGCCTGAGCAACCGCCACCCGAAACAAACACGCGCAAAGCATAGTCGGTCAAGTCACGCTCTTGCATCATGCTGGCAAGCCGTTCGGCTGCTGCTGGGGTGATATTGATGGTTGGTGCAGCTGGCACAAACTCACGGAGCTGAATGTTCTGGTCGAGCAACGTCATCTCTGACCTCCTCTAGTAAACAAAAAATATCGAATACGAAGGTATTCCTGCTCACAGTATAGCAGAGATAATTAAAACTGACAACTGTGTTTCTATTCTGAATGACGGTATATTTCGTGGGGTAATAACAACGAAAAAATGCCGTTACTGGGTTTTTAATCGGGGGTGTTGATTGCGTGTTTTCGACAAAATAGAACATATGTGCTAATCTAGGGCAGATGATTTCTACCAAAAGGAGTCACGATGCGTACAATTATGCACGTTGACCTCGATGCCTTTTTTTGCGCTGTTGAACAGCGTCGTAATCCTATGTTAGCGGGCAAAGCCTTTGTCGTGGCTGGGCGCTCTGACGAACGCGGAGTAGTCGCAACGGCATCATATGCTGCTCGGGCCTATGGTATCAAGGCGGGGACCTCCACGGCCAGAGCCCAACAGCTTTGTAGTGACATCATTGTGGTCAGACCACGCTACTCCGATTATGTGGCAGCAGCGGCAGAGGTAATGCAAGTCTTATTGGCCGAAACACCACTGGTAGAGCAAGCCTCAATCGACGAAGCTTATGTTGATTTGTCGGATTTGCGTGAACCGCCCATGCAAATTGCCCAGCGGGTGCAATCACGTGTGCAACACGAGCTGCAATTATCCTTGTCATGCGGAATCGCCAGCAACAAATTAGTTGCGAAAGCAGCCACCGATATTGGCAAAAAACAAGCGCGTAGTGGCAAGATGCCCCGTGCATTGTATGCCGTACCGACGGGTCATGAAGCACGATTCCTCGCACCATTACCCGTAGATACGTTGTGTGGGATAGGCCCAAAAACTACGCAACGCCTGCATGCATTGGAAATTGCGACATTGGGCGAAATCGCATGGACGCGCGAAGCCGATATCCGGGCGACTTTTTCGCAACGGCAAGCTAGTGAGCTCATCAATTGGGCACGTGGCATTGACCATACGCCGTTGGTCTTTGCGCGGCCACCCAAATCGCTTTCGCACGAAACCACCTTTATGCGTGATACCAGTGATGTGATGGTGGTCGAAAGTACGTTACTCACGCTGGCGTATGAGCTCGCACGGCGCTTACAGCGGAAGCAATTGCGCTGTTATGTGGTGAGTTGTCGGATTCGTTGGGATATGCGCGAAGCGGTAGGGCGTCAAGCCCGCTTGCCACGTGCTACTGATCGTGGCGACGAAATCTACGCCCGGGTACATGATTTATTGCGGTATCTGTGGGATGGCAAACGTTCGATTCGGTTGGTGGGGTTGGGGGTGTCCCAATTGGGAGATTATCCGGCGCAATTAGGCTTGTGGGATATTCAGGCCAGTGATGGTGCAGAGCAACAGGCCCAGACGGTTATCATGGCTGCGGAACAATTCCTCGGCCGTCCATTGTCGACCAGCCGGCTGGCCCAATCAGCGACCAAACGCTGGACGCCGCATAGTTTAGCCTCCGAGGGCTGACATTCCGCGGATGGTCGGCAAAATATTTTCGGACAACCCATGGCCCCAGGGTTTGATCGCAACGGCATGGCGTACAATTTGCATGAGTTCGGCATCATCAACACCGGCGCGTAATGCCGCCCGGAGATCGACTTCGTCATCGCGGAGTAAGCAGAGATGCAAGCGCCCGTCAGCAGTGAGGCGCATCCGATTACAGGTACTACAAAAAGGCTCACTGACCGAACTAATAAAACCGATATTCCCTTTGCCATGGGCAATACGGTAGCGGTGGGATGGGTCAGCGGCATGCATCCCTAAATCGGTAAGTGGGCCAAACTCGGCTTCAATGCGCGTAATCAATTCGCTACTCGGGACTACGCCATCGTTCGCAACGTCGGCGATGCCCGTGAGTGGCATGACTTCGATGAAGCGAATGTCCCAAGCGCGGTCGATGGTCAAGGCTGCGACATCGATGACATCGTCGTCGTTGAGCCCGCGCACTACCACCATGTTGAGTTTGATGGGCAACAATCCGGCGCTCTCGGCAGCAGTAATCCCTGCCCAGACGTCACTGAGCTTGGCGCCGCGCGTCATGTTTTTGAAGCGTTCGGCATTGAGCGAGTCAATGCTGATATTGACGCGATCGAGCCCGGCGGCTTTGAGGTCGGCAGCAATAGGAGCCAGTTTGACAGCATTGGTGGTCATAGCGATATGTTCGATGCCAGGGATAGCCTTGATTTGCGCCACCAGCGAGACCAAATCGCGACGCAAGGTCGGCTCGCCACCAGTCAAACGGATTTTGCGGAAGCCGACTGCTGCGGTGACACGAATCACCCGCAATAATTCGTCGTTGTTGAGTAATTCGTCTTTAGGCATAAACTGCATACCATGTTCGGGCATGCAATAGACACAGCGGAGGTTACAGCGATCGGTCAACGAAATACGCAAATAATCGATACGTCGTCCGAAGTTGTCATGGGCTGCTTGGTCACTGGCATAACGTGGCCGGGGTGTGGTGATTGGATCGATGAGGGATATCGGTTGCAGGCGGTTTTCTTCGTATTGCATTTCACATTATCCTCTCCGTACATCACCATCTGCGCATGGCAACATGCGTCTCTGCTTCATGTTGGAAGGTATCGTTTTATAAAAAAACGAAGCTGGGCAGTGGTGAATCGACGTAATGGAGCGCAATGCACGCCCCATCACCATCAGAAACTAGACGTTTTCGAGCACGCTGACACGGGCGGCCAACCGTTGTGCAATAGTACGGAAAACGTCGGCATAGGCGTCTTGGTTGTCGCTGAGGACTGCAGGGCGACCTTCGTCTCCTCCTGCACGGATGCTCATCCCCAAGGGGATTTGGCCGAGCAGTGGTACGCCCAAACGCTCACCCAAACCGGCAGCAGCGCCACTCCCAAAGATGTCGTAGCGGGTACCGGTATCGGGGGCTATGAAGTACGCCATGTTTTCGATGAGCCCCAGCAACGGCACGTTGACCTTGCGGAACATTTCCATGCTTTTGATGACGTCAATCGCCGCCACTTGTTGGGGAGTGGTGACGGTGACGGCACCGGTCAAACCGACGTTTTGTAACGATTGTGCCAACGTCAAGGCAATATCGCCGGTGCCCGGAGGCATGTCGATAATTAGATAATCGAGGGGTGCCCAATCGACTTGGTAGAGGAATTGGCGGAGCAATTGCGATACCATCGGGCCACGCCAAATCACCGGTTGACTTTCGTCAACCAAAAAACCCACTGACATTAGTTTGATGCCATGGGCTTGCAGGGGAATCATACGCGGTTGGCCGTCAGCCCCCTGCTCCGTTTCGGGTTGGCCGGTCACCCCCATCATCAGGGGAATCGACGGTCCATAAATATCGGCATCGAGCAAGCCGACGAGCGCCCCTTCACGGGCCAAAGCAGTCGCCAAATTGACCGCCACGGTCGATTTGCCCACGCCACCTTTGCCCGCTGATACGGCAATAACATGGCTGACGCCAGGGATGGCCGCCTTGTCGATGATGCCGCCGCGTGGTTTGACTTGGGCGGTGAATTCGATGGTGATATTGTCAAGCGCTACTCCAGCGATGCTGGTCAGGGCTTCTTCGCAGGAAGTGCGAATTTCGTGCTTAAGGGGGCAGGCAGGAGTCGTTAATTCAATGGCAAAACTGACTTTGTCGCCAGTAATGACCACGTTTTGGATCATTTTGCGCGAAACCAAATCCCCACCCAATTCGGGCTCATTGACGGTGCGCAAGGCATCGAGGATTTGCGCTTCAGTGAAACTATTGCGTGAAAATAACGCCATGATGACCTACATGCTTATTCAATAAGTAATAACTCAAAGCATTGTAGCATATCCTCCCATGCGTGTTATTCGGGGATGTTCCGTAGTGAACTCGGGTGAAGGAGTGGTTCGACAATCTGTTGTTGGCCAAGATGCTGCGAAACGATGCTCGTGATATGGTGGTGAGTGAGGCGACAGTAACGGAATGGCCCAGGCCAAATTGTCAAATTGGGACCGTCATCGCACCGTCCCTGACAACCACTGGCGCGCACATCACACAGCGCGGTCAAATCAGCGCTGGCAATTGCGTTGACTAAGGTTGTGCGTAATGTTTCGCCATGACAAAATGGTCCATGGCAGAGATAAATTCGGTATTCAGGTATGGTCATTTGGGCATTATACAATATGGCTAAACCCCAAATACAGAGGATAATGTTTTGCGTGTGCTGGTTGAATAACGAAGATAGTATCGGTGTACAATAAAAAAAACTGCAACGAGGTGCAATATGAATGTGCGACTCAACGAAATTTTGACGCCAGAATTATTGAAGGAACATGCCCAACACATTCGTGATTTTTTACTGCTAGAAGGAATCAAGCCGGCTACAGAACTCGGCGAAACATTGCTGTCAGAGCGGCTCATCAAAGAACTCATCGAAGAATTAGCGGGATAAACAGCTTTGAATCAACGTCGCCAATTTGGACGTTTATTGCTCCACAGCCTCATCCTTGCCAGTTGTGGTACTGCGACCACTACTACCCCAACAACTGCTACTCATAAGACTGCTCGACTCAAATCAGGCAGCACCAATGACACTACCTCCGTCGATGTGCTGATTATCGGGGCTGGGATTGCCGGTGTGGCGGCGGCGGCCACGTTGCGGGCTGCTGGCAAAACTGTACGTATCCTCGAAGCCCGCAATCGTATCGGTGGGCGGATGTGGAGCTGGCGTCAGTGGGGGGTACCGGTGGAGCTGGGTGCCAATTGGATCGAAACATCCAAAGGCAACCCGCTCGTTCAACTCGCCAAAGATGCTGGCGTGGCCACTCATGCCGACCCCGAAGACGCCGATGAATTGTTTATCGATACAGTGGCAGGCCGCTCACTGAGCGAATCCGAAGCCGAAGAGTTGTACGACCAAATCGAATCAATGCTTGATGCCTTGATTGATGCGGCCGAAGAACGTGACCCCGACCAAGATGCCAGCCTGCGTGATGCCTTGAATAACTTGCCCGCCTATGAAAAACTCGATGACAATCGCCGCCGCCTCATCGAAAGCGTATTGACTCAAGTAGTCAATGATGAGTATGGGGTCGAGACCGACAAATTATCGTGGCTTGGCTATGATGCCGGCGAAGCAGCCTATAGTGGCGGCAATCAATTTGTGATTGGTGGATACGACGGCATTCCCACTATGTTGGCTGGCGATACCCCGATTGAATACGAAACCATCGTCGACAAAATTAGCTGGAATGCTGATGGTATACGGGTTGCCGCCGGCGACCGTGTCTGGGAAGCCGATGCAGTGATTGTGACGGTGCCGCTGGGCGTCCTCAAAGCCCAAAGCATCGTCTTTGATCCAGCCTTACCCGCCAAATACACCACTGCCCTCAATCAACTCGAAATGGGATTGCTCGATCGTTGTGTGATGAAGTTTGATGAGGTATTTTGGGATACGAAATACACCACCTTTAGTGTTGCCGGGCCTGATCCCGCGGTGTGGTATCAGTTCATCCCGCTCAATGGCCCATTAGGCATTCCAGCCTTGGCGGCGTTTAATTCGGGCAGTAAGGCGTGGAATCTCGAAACCAAAAGCGATGACGAAATCAAAGCCGAAATGCTGGCCGTCATCAAAGCAACCTTTGATGTTGAACCGACCGTAGTTGACATGGTGATAACCCGCTGGGGCCAAGACCCCTTTGCCCGCGGTGCGTATTCGTATGTGTCGGTCGGTGGATCAGTCAAGGCACGTAACGTGCTGGCCAACCCCATTAGCGACCAACTCTATTTGGCTGGTGAGGCCTATACTGATACCGACTCTTCATCGGTGCATGGTGCTTACAATAGTGGTATCGCGACGGCCAAACAAGTGTTGGATCGCTTGTAGGCGTTAGCGCGTTTGTCGTCAGTTTAATAAAGCGTTGCACCTTTATCGCTACGAATGAAAGAGCCTCTAAAAATATGATGAGTGAGCTTGATCCGGGATTCGACGTATCACCCTTAATTGACCGCGATGATTTATCTGCACAACGGTTGTTCAACGCCCTAGCAAATCGGCGAAGTTTCGCGCTTAAAGATATTACGACCGACCCTGTAGACCGTGGCGCGATTACGCAGTTACTCGAAGCAGCGAATTGGGCACCGAGTCATGGCAAAACCGAACCGTGGCGCTTTGTGGTCTATAGCGATGCCGCACGTAAAAAATTAAGCGAAGCATTTGGGATGGCCTTCCAGGCATTGACCCCCGCTCAACCTGCGGGCAGTGCCGGCGAATTGGCCCAGAGTCAGCGCGTATGGCTGGCCCCAGTTTGGATTGCATTGGGCATGCAACCGAGCCAAAAAATGCCCGAATGGGAAGATCTGATTGCCTTCGGGAGTGCCGTGCAAAATATGCACTTGATGGCGGGGGCTATGGGACTAGCCAGCAAATGGACGAGTGGTGCAGTAGTAATGCACCCAACTGTGGCAAATGCAGTGGGCTTTGCACCAGATACCAAGCTCTATGGATTTTTTTATGTAGGGCACCTTGCCGTGACCTGGCCCACGGGTCAACGGCGCCCGATTGCCGATAAAGTGTGTTGGGTTGAAGAATCCTGAATACTAACGAAACAGCCCCGTCGACATTGTGTCGACGGGGCTGTTTGTGCATAAAAGGGTGATTTAGGCGCGTACAATCCCTGGGACGATGGCGTCGTCCCAATCGGGTTGGATGTCGACGCGCTTGCCACTGATTGCCGAGGCATAACAGGCAAACATGACCCCTTGATTGCGGGCGGCAACGTGGATGCGCGTGGGGAATGTATGTTTGTCTTCACCGCCGACCAGCACTCGTTGCAGATGAGCAAAAAGCGCTCCCTGGGCAAGTTCATCGTCATGGGGCCAGGCGGTAGTGCCTTGGCGGAAGACGCCATCGATCCAGGATGTCCATCCTTGATTAAGTGATACCCAGATACGTCCACGAGCGCCAATGATTTCGATTTGTTGTTGATACCAAATCACCGATTCGTCGGGGACAAGCGGTGCCGAAGCGCCGGCATTGAGCCACAATCGCGCATGTCCCATGCCGATGACTGCACTGGTGTCTGCCGGTACTGGCGTGGTGGCGAAGTACTCAACACCATCACAATTTGCCATCACCCACTCTGGGTCCGGCAGGCCGCTGAGCGCTGCAGCCGTCAATGCCAAATCAAGGATGTGGGGGCCTTGTTCGAGGATGTTGACGCCGGTACTCGCCCGAATGGCGCGGACCTGCCCGAGGGCGCCGGCACGAAGCATTTGCCAAATTTGTTGCCAATGGGGCATCCATTGATACTGCGTATTGACGGCAATCAGGCGCTCTGCACTGAGGGCGACTAAGGCATTGCATTCGGATGGCGATAGGGCGATTGGTTTTTCTATCAAAATCGCCGGAGCACCTGCAGCAATAGCAGCTTGGACGATGCTCAGACGGATGTGTGGTGGTGTGACAATGTCGACCAAATCAGGCTTGGTTTGGGCAATGGCAGTGGCCATGTCGGTGAATCGAGTAGTAATGCCGAATTTGTCGCCAGTGGCGGTTAATCGAGCAGGGTCTAATTCACATAATGCCACAAGTTCGACAACATCACTCGCCAACATGGCGGCAATGTGTGATTGGGCTCGACCGCCACAACCAACTTGCAAAATGCGGAGTTTGCGTGTCATAACTAGCACCTTTTGATGAGTCAAATGAATAATTTAGCGTAGCACGAATCACGCGCCAGAGCAAAATTTAAGTGCCTGATCTGATTCTGGTATGCTATATCCGTCTGTTCTGCTAGCTTGCAAATAGTATCGATACGTACTGTGTGTACGGTTTTCTTTCAAATCACGACGCTTGTGAATAATTCTGAAATAGCATTGATGGAGTGTAGGGATTTTGAAAAATAACAATCCAGGATTGTATGAAAATGCGGTGTACCGTGTCAACCCCTATGCTGAGTATGCACGGATTCGTGCGCAGACACCACTATTCCCGACGACAATGCCAGATGGCACGCCGGTGTTGTTGGTAACGCGGTATGCCGATGTAGTCCTTGCGTTAAAAGATAGTCGGTTGGTCAAAAATATCAACAATGCCCGCGCTGCCAACCGCTGGTCGCGACTTATGCAATCGCTATTTAGTGGGAGCAATATGCTCCGCGCCGACCCACCCGACCATACCCGCTTGCGGAAGTTGGCAAGTGAAGCGTTTAAACCCAAATATATTGCGCAAATGCGTGATTCAATCACGACGACTGCAAATCAACTAATCGACCGAGTGGTAGCGCGAGGGCAAATGGATTTGATTCGCGATTTTGCGTTGCCCCTGCCCATCACGGTGATTACGCAAATGCTCGGTGTGCCGACGAGCGACCACGCCAAATTCCACGTATGGTCAAATGCGATCATTGCGTCAGGGACGTTGAGTAGCGAAAGCCCGGTGGTAGGACGCCAAGTGTTGCCGTTAGTATTGTATATGCGGAAATTAATCGCCCAGCGTCGTAAAAATCCTGGCGATGATCTGGTCAGTCAATTGATTACCGCATCCTACGATGACAACAAATTGTCTGATCCAGAATTGATTAGTACTACGATTTTGTTGTTAATTGCCGGCCACGAAACCACGGTCAATTTGATCGGCAACGGGATGTTGGCGTTGATGCAACATCCTGCGCAATACAAGTGGTTGCATCAAACCCCCGGCCATTTACCCGTTGCGATTGAAGAAATGTTGCGCTTTGCCAATCCGGTACACCTTGTCAATCGTTACGCCAGTGTCGACATGGAGATTGCCGGTGTGCCGATTGCCCGCGGCACCCATTTACAACTCATATTGGCAGCAGCCAATCATGACGACCACTGGTTGCCCGATGCCGCAACATTTGATATAACCCGTGACGAAGCCAAACATATGGCCTTTAGCCAAGGAATTCATTATTGCCTCGGTGCCCCGTTGGCACGCCTAGAAGGCGAAATAGCCGTTGCTACATTGTTAGATCGTTTGCCACAACTGCAAATGGACACCACCATCGTAGACCTTACATGGCGATCGACAATTGAATTACGTGGTCTCAAAGAATTACCGGTGAAGTGGTAAGCACACGAAAAAAATATCGCGCATTATATGGAACGAGGTGGCGATGAATTGCGTCTAGTTTTTAGCCAAATTGAATATAGTGAAAGCAAATATCATGCAACGACGAACATTTTTACGACTGGTGACCCAAGGGGCACTTCTGAGTAACTGCGGAAATATGGTTAGCCAACAAATAGAACCAACAATCCCCAATCATCTCAAAGGAGCGGCAGCAGGAGCTGATGACGTCCTGATTATCGGTGCGGGAATGGCGGGGCTCGCTGCGGCTCAATCGTTGATGACCGCAGGCAAAACGGTGCGCATTCTGGAGGCACGTCAACGGGTAGGTGGTCGGGTCTGGAGTTGGCGTAATTGGGGTGCGCCGATTGAATTAGGCGCCAATTGGATCGAAACCGCCAGCGGTAATCCCATCACCACCCTCGCCCGGCAAGCCAATGTCCGCACGATTGCCGACCCCGAAGAAAATGAAGAACAACTCATTGATTTGGTGCAAAAGACCAAAATGACGGGCAATGCCCTCGATAACCAATATAGACGTTGTGAGGCGATTATTGACGCGGCTATCGAACTCGCAAATGGATCGGGTGGTGATATTTCGATGCGTGCCGCCATCAACAAAATCCCCGAGTATACCAAATTAAGTGTGGCCGACAAACGCTTATTTGAAGTAATGCTGGCACAAACATTAGATGATGACTACGCCGTTGAAGCGGAAAAATTGTCACTCAAGGCCTATGATGCCGGGGATGAACTGTATTCTGGTGGCAGTAAGTTTGTGGTGGGTGGCTATGATGGCATCCCTGCTCTGCTCGCCAAAAACGTTCCAATTGAGCTGGGGATTGTCATCGACCAAATTACCTGGAGCACCAGTGGTGTTACCGTTAGTGCTGGTGCCAAAACATGGCAAGCCAAAGCAGTAATCGTGACGGTACCGCTTGGAGTGCTCAAGGCAGGCAAAATCAAATTTACCCCAGCGTTGCCCGCCAACTACACCAAAGCGATTGGGCAGTTGGCGATGGGGGTGCTTGACCGCTGTATCCTGCGATTTGATACGGCGTTTTGGGGGAATACCTACACTACATTCACGTTGGCCGGGAAAGACCCGCATAGCTGGTATGAATTTATCCCGCTCAATGGTCCTCTCGGCATTCCCGCACTGATGGCATTTAATGCCGGGAGTCGCGCCTTGGCACTCGAAGCCAAATCTGACGCACAATTAACAGCTGAAATGACTTCAATTGTCCAAAACGCCTTTGGCGTCAAGGACGTCAGCAACGGTATGGTGGCCACGCGATGGGGGCAAGACCCCTTTGCATATGGATCGTATTCGTATGTGCCATTGGGTGGTTCATTCAATGCCCGTAATGTCCTCGCCACGCCGGTGAGCAATCAGCTCTATTTTGCTGGTGAAGCCTACACCAAAAACGACTACGCGACGGTACATGGTGCCTACAACAGTGGTAAGGCGACTGCGACATCGTTGCTCGCGCGGCTGAAGTAATTAAAAAACACACGGGGCGTCGCACCATTGTGCGACGCCCCGGTTTGGTGATTGCTACTGAGCGAGTGAGTCGAGGCGTACGCCGCGATCATCGCGAGCCGAGATATTGGCGGCTTCGACGATAGCACTCAAATCGAGTGCAAGGGCAGTATTGTCGGGATCGTGGGTGCCGTGTTGGACATGACCAACCCATTGGCTAAAGGCACTGGGCGGGTCAATCCCCATCGGAACTTCGGTAATCAGCCAACGTGTGGTGGCGCCTGCGAGAAGCGTGCTCCGCACACGGATTTTGCGGTGCAAACCAAAGGCCCGCTCGGCGGAGTCGACGGCGATGCCTGCTTCTTGGTTGATACGTTCTTCGTTGAGCTCGTTGCCGCTACTTTGGTTGTACAGCAATGAGCCTTCGGTGCCGTGGGCTTCGATGGTAAAGGGCGCATAGCGGGTGGTAAAGCTGGTTTCGGCGATACCGATGGCCCCATTCGGGTATCGCAACGAAATCGCAGCGTTGTCTTCGAGCGCTCGTCCGGTGTGCCAGCCATAACTAGCACTGACGCTACTCGGGCGTCCTAATAAGTAGCGCGTCAAATAGACGGGGTGGCAGAGGTCGGTCAGTACGCCACCGATGGCTTCTGAAGGCTCAAAAAACCGCTCAACCAGCCAGCCATTGGGGGCAGCTGGGGTGCGCAAGGCACCGTTGTGCGAGTCGCGCACGCGCACGAGCGTCAATTCACCCAAGGCACCGCTGTCGATGATGTCTTTGATGGCAATAGTGGCGGCATGATAGCGCCGGAACATGTTGACCATAAAGGTGATGTTGGCCTGCTTGGTGGCGGCTACGATGGAATTGGCTTCGTGCAACGTGGCGGCAATCACCTTTTCGGTAAAGATATGCTTACCCGCCTGTGATGCCGCCAACATGATAGTGTGATGCATGGCGGTGGGGGTGGTGACGATGACGCCGTGGATGCTGGCGTCACTCCATACCTGATTGATATCAGCGATGAAGGGCACGTTGTATTGGCTGGCGGCGGCTTGACCGCGGTCCACATCGTGATCCCAAATACCAACCAATTCGACATCGGCGTGATTGAGGGCTTCTTGGGTGTAGTCTTTGGCATGCACATGCCAAAAACCGAGGACGACGACACGAATCATCTACGTGGCCTTTCGTTGTATGCTCTGCGCAGATTATACACCCTCATGAAGTATGAAATTGAAAATTGAAAATGCATAATGACTCCGCGACTCCGTGTCTCTGCGTGAGACAAATGGCATATCATGCAGATTGCCATGTATCTGTCGAGCATATCTACTGCGAACCAATAACCACCGTGTACAATAATCATATGCAACTTGCTATTTTTGCCAAAACATTTGCCGGCGCGACACTCTGCGATACTTTGACTGCCGTCAAAAATGCAGGAGTCGACGCAGTGCAATTCAACCTGAACTGCGTCGACTTGCCGACATTGCCTGTGCAACTGAGTATTGAGCATTGTCATAATATTCGTGCCACATTTGCCACCCAAGGGGTGCGCATGGTGGCGATATCAGGAACGGGTAATATTATTCACCCTGATGCAGCCGTTCGCATACAAATCATTGATCGTATCCTCCAATTAATTTCCCGTTGTGCAGATTTGGGCGTTGCAATAATCACTATTTCGACAGGCACGTGTGATCCTGATGATTTGTGGCGGGCCCACCCGGCCAACACCACCCAAGCAAGCTGGGATGCCATGGTGACAGCGGTGCGGGCGTTGGTGGATGTGGCAGCGCACCATGGCGTAAGCGTGGCGTTTGAGCCAGAGCCGGGCAATGTCGTGCAGTCGGCGCAACAGGCGCGCCAGCTACTCGACCAGATTGGTTCACCCTTCCTCAAGGTGGTGGTTGATATGGCGAACTTGCTTACCCCTGCGACGATTACTTACCAACGCACTATCATCGACGAAGCTCTCCATCTGTTGGGCAGCGACATCGCCGT
Source organism: Singulisphaera sp. GP187 (assembly GCA_943328915.2). GTDB lineage: Bacteria > Chloroflexota > Chloroflexia > Chloroflexales > Roseiflexaceae > UBA965. The sequence continues at coordinate 19,946 of CALQBW020000017.1, forward strand.
GCTCCATGCCAAAGAATTGGGACGTGATGGGCAGGTGGGTGGATTACCAGCTGGCAGTGGGGTTATTGATTTCGGGTATTTATTGACCAAATTACACGCCGTCAATTACGCCGGACCAGTGGTGCTCCATGGCTTTGACGCCAAAGATGCGCCCCGAGCGGTGGCGCATCTGCAACAATTGTTGGTTGGGTTTTCACCCCCAGTGTAGGGCTTAATTTTACACAAACACAACGAATTACACGATATAGGCCAGTACCACCAAGAAAACCAACACCCCCACAATAATCCCAATCACGGGATAGGCGGTGGGAGCAGTCAAAGCGCGGATGCCGTTGACTTCGTCGATACTTTCGGGTTCCGCATAGGGTTCATATTGTGATGCCACCATCATCACGGTGATGATGATAAACGCAATGAATGCCATGAACGGGATATTGATGAATCCGAGAATATTGAAGTAATCGACGGTACACGGCACGCTTTTGAGGCAGGGTGGTGGCGTAAACCAGTCTGTTTTGATGAGCAGATAGTGATAGAGCGACACAAAAATCCCCACCAGCGAGAAGGGCAAGGTGTAATGATGGAGCTCATTGTTGCGCCGGAGCATCCCAATTGTCAAAATAATCGCCAACGGATACATCAAAATACGCTGATACCAACACAACATACAGGGGGTAAAGTGCAATACTTCACTAAAAAAAAGACTCCCGCCCGTGGCTAACCAAGCCGTGAGTAAGGCAATAGAACGGCTTGGACCACCATAAATAGGAGTTGTGGGTGTAGCTGTCATCTTTGTCTGCTTCTGTGTCAAAAAAACCTACGGCTATTGTATCATTGAACAGAGTGTAAATTGCGATTCGAACCACTGGCACTCCCAGAAATAAAGGATGACCATGACTATTGCCCTCGATACCGCAACAATGCTTGCACAACTTGTTCAGCTCGGTGGCATTGGCCTGGATGCTGGCGGTGGCAGGACGCGGCTGGCCTTTAGTGATGCCGACAAACAAGGGCGCGATCAACTCGTGGCCTGGATGAATGCCCTCAAACTTGACATAAAAATAGACCAAATCGGTAATATATTCGGCACCCTTGCGGGAAGTGACCAGACTTTGGCTCCGCTCATGCTGGGCTCACACATCGACACCGTCATCAATGCTGGTATGTACGACGGCTGCTACGGGGTGTTGGCGGGCTTGGCGGTGCTACGCGCATTGCGCCAGGCAGGGGTGACTCCGCGGCGATCTATTGTGGTAGCGGCCTTTAGCAACGAAGAAGGGGTGCGCTACCAGCCCGATATGATGGGCTCGTTGGTCTATGCGGGTGGCATAAATGTGGCGCAGGTATTGGATGTCATCGGTACAGATGGTACGCGCCTCGGTGAAGAGCTAGCCCGGATTGGCTATGCCGGTGACCTGCCTCCTGGTGCCGTCGTGCCACACGCCTACCTTGAACTGCATATCGAGCAGGGACCCTTGCTTGAAGCGCACGCCACCCAAATCGGCGTGGTAGCTGATTTACAGGGGATTTCGTGGCAACAGATTACTATCAACGGCGTGGCCAATCATGCTGGTACGACGCCCTTGGCGATGCGCCACGATGCGGGGTGGGCGGCGGCTGAATTCATCACCCAAGTGCGGCACATGGCCAAAGAGAGCGGGAGCACGTTGGCGACGGTGGGGTCGATCCAGGTGAGCCCCAATGCGATTAACGTCATCCCGCAAACGGCGGTGTTGACCCTCGATATGCGTGATCCCGATGACCAAAAACTCAGTGCAGCTGAATCCCATGTGGCAGCGCTGTTGCAGATAATTGCCGCCCAAGAAGGGGTAATGATACGTAGCCAGCAATTGGTGCGCTTCCCGGCAGTGCATTTTGACGAATCAATAGTGGCCGAAATTGCCCGAGCGACCGCCTCACTCGGTTTTTCGCAGCGCCAGATGACATCGGGGGCGGGGCATGATGCCCAGATGTTGGCGCGGATTGCCCCAGCAGCGATGATTTTTGTGCCAAGTAAGTCTGGGATTAGTCATAATCCGGCCGAATACACGAGTGATGTCGATTTGATTGCAGGTGCCACGGTGTTGCTGGCAGTCGTGCAACGGTTGTGCGTGTAGGGCTTGTTTTTTTAATGAAAGGGTAGTTTCATGATTGTGCATAATTCACGGGTGACGGTGCAGGCTTACCCTGCTGCACTCCAACAAATTCTCAGTATTGCGACTGCCCAAGAAAGTAAACGCTGGCTGGCATCATGGGAGCGTATCAGCCCCCAGCCGGCACCGTTGTACGAATTACCAGGCTTGGCGCAACAGCTGGAAGTGTCCCACATCGCCATCAAGGATGAGTCGGTGCGTTCGCCCTTAGCCAGCTTCAAAGCCCTCGGTGCCCCGATTGCGTTGGTACGCTTGGTGATGTGCCGGTGGCCGCAGCAACAGTTTGATATGGCGACGTTGTGGGCGGGGGGCTATGCCCCGTTGTTGACGGACTTCACGGTGATAAGTGCCACCGACGGCAATCATGGTCGGGCCTTGGCGGCGGCGGCCCAGTCGCTGGGCTGTCGCTGTGTGATTGTCATCCATGCCAATGTGAGCGTAGAACGTGAACAAGCGATTGCCGCCTATGGTGCGCAAATCATCCGAATTGCCGGCAACTACGATGATTCAGTGGTGGAATCGGCCCAATTGGCGGCAACCAATGGCTGGGACGTGGTGTCAGATACATCGTACGCCGGCTACGAAACCATCCCGGGCGATGTGATGCAAGGCTATAGCATTATTGCTGACGAAGTGGTGGCGCAGACGCAGAGTCAGCCGACGGCGTGCCCGTATACTCATGTGTTTTTGCAGGGTGGGGTGGGAGGCTTTGCGGCGGGGATGGCGAGTTACCTGTGGGAGTTCTTTGGGGTCTCGCGGCCCCGGATGATTGTGGTCGAACCAGAGCAAGCCGATTGTTTGTATCAAAGTGCCATTGTGGGGGCGCCGGCCAATGCGACGGGGAGTGTCGATTCACTGATGGCAGGCTTGGCTTGTGGCGAGACCTCGCCGTTGGCGTGGCAGATTTTGCAACCGAGTATCGACGATTTCATGACAGTGAGTGATGATGCGGCCATGGCTGCCATGCAGCGTTTGGCGCACCCTACCGCCCACGATATCCCGATTGTATCGGGTGAATCAGGGGCGGCAGGGTTGGCAGGATTACTGACGTTGTTGGGCGATACGGCGTTGGCCCACACGTTGGGGCTCGATGGTACATCACGGATATTGTTAATTAGTACCGAGGGCGCCACGGCACCGAGTGTCTATCACGAATGCGTCGGGGAATCGGCCGAAGCCGTCGTAGCCCGCCAACAGGCGTGGGGGCAAAAGTAGCTGCGAATAAATACGGCGCACGATATGCGCATCTATTCGCCCGTACGTTTTTTGCACACACAATAATTAACGATAAATATGTGCCAAAGAGCCTTTGACATAGCTCGTAATTTGTTGCAAATCACTGACGGGGTTACGGGCGGCATCGAGCTCAAACACGGCCCAGCCTTGGTAGTTGATGTCACGCAACAACCGCGCCCACGCCGGCCAATCGACCACCCCTTGCCCTACTGCGGCAAACCACTGCACTTGAGTGTCGTAGATTGATTCGTCAATGGGGATGTCGAGCGGGGCGGGGCCGGTGGCGTCCTTCCAATGGGTGATGACTATGCGGTCGCGGTGCCGCGCTACGATGTCGATGGGATTTGAGCCGGCCACCACAAATTGGGCCGTATCGGGGCAGAGGTGGACATAACTAGGATCGGTGTACAACATAAATAAATCGACATCGCGACTGTTGCGGAACATGCTAAATGCCTCAGGGTGCAATGCGAGTTTGACACCACGTTTGCGGGTCATGTAGCCGATGCGATTAAGGGCATCGGCAATGGTTTGGGCACTCTGGGCATCGACAAACAACGGCAGATCGGCAAGCAGGCTCTTGCGCAATGGCAGCGATATCACCATGATGTCGCTCTGGCAGGTTGCCAAAAATTCGGCATAATTATCGGCCATCTCGGTGAGGACGCCGTGGTCATCCCGATTGGCAATGTCGGCGTAGCGATGGGTGCCGGGGATGCGGTTGGACAGATAGCCGCTACATAATTCGAGTTTATGGCTGGCGAGTGCATTGGCAAAGCCTTGGGCTGAGCCATAGGCAGCGATGGCGCTCTGCCAATTGCCGGGGCTAAAGGTGATTTCGATACCGTCTAAGCCGGCAGCGTTGACATCCGTCAACATCCGCTCCCAAAAACGTAACGCATCCCAGCCATTGGCAGTCAAAACGGCCTCGAGGTCGCTCATATCGCCACTGCCCCCCCAGTATTCGGGTGCATAAAACGTCACGAGATCGGTGGCGAATTTGATGTTGTTGGGCATACACGTTCCTTCAATAAACGTTGCGAGGATGTGGCTAGTATACACCAAGCACTTGAGCGATTTGCATCTCCGTAGCGGGTTATGTGCGTGAAGGGAAGTGGATGAAGTTACGGATGAACTGTTGTTGGCACGGCTATTTGTAGTACAATACGCCGTGAGAGCGCATGTGGTCCGGTGGCTGTCCTCGTCTTCAAAACGGGCGAACGGGGTGACGAGCTTCGTTGGTGGGTTCGACTCCCACGCGCTCTTGCCATTGCTCACCATGCACCCGGGTGCCATGGTGGGTATTTTTATAGAAATTAGGACAACTTATGTCAGCAAAAGTACAGTATGCGTCATTGTTACCGCACGAATTCCGTTCCCGCATGGCAGAATGTCCGATTGGCTATCTGCCATTGGGTACCCTTGAATGGCATGGTGAACATGGCGCATTGGGCACCGATGCCTTGATTTCGTCGGGGCTATTTACGCGGGTCGCCCAACAATTCGGCGGGATTGTCTTCCCACCGTTGTTTCTTGGTCCAGATCGGATCCGCCAAGAGCCTGACGGATCATTCTTGCAGGGCATGGATTATGCCGACACCACAACTCCACCACGTCAACTAGACGGCAATTGTTATTGGTTGCCCACCGGACTTTTTCAGTTAATCCTCGAAAATATCGTCGTCCAAGCACGGCGTGCAGGATTTAAAGCCCTCGTCGCTGATGGTCATGGTCCATCGCGGCTCGCATGGGACGCATGGGCGCCAATCTGGCAATCCCAGCACGATATCCGTTTGATTAGCGTCATTCGGGATGTAGGGCCTGGTTGGCAAAGCCAAGTTGATCATGCCGCCCAAAACGAAACGTCTATCATGCAAGCCTTACATCCTGAATTAGTTGATTTGAAGCAATTGCCGGCGAATCGCCAAATCTATCCGCAAGGCGTCGGCGGCGTCGATCCTCGTGATTCTTCACCCCAATATGGCGAAGCATGTCTGGCAGCGAGTGTGAATTTGCTCATTGCAACCATTTCTACGCTTGAACTACGGGATTAAATTCGTGAGGCAAGCGGAGTTTCATTTTTTGAATTAATGGATTGCAAGTTAACAAATACAGTTAAAAAATAAAGGTAGGCAACACACGTTATTTCAATACGCGGAATTTTTGATTAAACTGTGTAATTGAATAAAAGGAAGCTGGAACCAAGATTATGCCCCACGAGGTAACACATTGTGTGTCATACCTTTCCTCGTTAAAATGCGGGATTTTCATGATGTTTTGCCGAATTATGAACGTTTGAATTGACGTTATGGCGAAGGAGTACCAAAAATATCAACGCGTGCTATTTTTTAAAACAGGGAATTGGCAGTCAACTGCCGAAATGGAAGTTTTTTCATTGAAATTGCAACGGGGAACGTCCAAACCCAGTCGAAGGGAAATATCACACCGATGCAGCAATCGAGCAATGAAAAAAATCAATAAATAATGAATGCAAAATAATAGACTCTAATGATGATCGAATTTATGATTTTGACGCGTCTGCGAATTTTTTAAAAATTATTTATGCAATTTTGTAAATAAATATTCATTTTCTTTCTCGGAATTGTTTGATCAATCTGTTCCGTTAAAATACACACAATATTATTTAAATATAAATTTTAGCAAATAAAAAGCGAATTTTCAAAAATCAGGATTTTAAACGGAACCAAATTAAATAAGTACAAATTGTGAATTTTCAAAAAATATTGACAGAATCAAATAATTAGTGTACAAATATGGTATTCACTAATAGAAAAAATACAATCATAAGAATTGTGCAAAAATCTATAGTGGGGAGACATTGATGAATGAAAATAGTAGCAAGAGCGAGCGTGGGTATCATAGTCATCGTGAGCGTCAACGCGCGTTTATTATTACGGTTGCAGAGCAGTTGTTTCATCGTGATGGGATCCAATCGGTGACCATTGCCGATATCGCCGATGCGGCCACAGTTACCAGGGCAACCATTTATCGGTATTTTGCGAACCGTTTAGAAATTGCATGGGCGGTGCAGCGACAATATCTTGATTTGTTTCACGCATCGCTTCCGATTGATGTTCACAATGAATTATTGTCTGCAGTGCAGCGGATGCACGTCGTCATGACAGCGCATCGCGACTATTTTTTCTTATTTCCGTTACGGGCTCAATATTTTGTACAATTTGACACCGTATATGCGAATACTGTAGATACAGAACAAATATTGGAATTAAATCGGAGCGAGTATTTTGGGGAAGACATTTGGACCGGATTGGTCCGGTTAGGCATATTGGATGGTTCGCTTATAAACAATCTAGAACCGACTACAATCAGTGCAATGTTGAATACGATGATTAGCGGCTTAGAGCGTAAATTGACAATGTCGAGTGAATCATTCGAAGGTGAATATGCATGCTCTGCGCGGATTGTCTATACCAATGCCTGTGAAGTAATCATGCGTGGTATCACCGCGTAACGTTATCTATCAATGCCACCCTTCCGGCTGTTGTTTCATGCAACAGCCGGTTTATTTATGAAACAGTTGCATTTGTTATGCGTGCATTCGTATGGGACAAGAGGACTGAACATGGATGTGATTCAAAACGCGTGGCAGGCCATGATTGCGGGGTATGGTGGGGTGCCATTTGTTCAGCATGGAGCAACGCATTTGGCATGTGCACCAGCACAAGGAATTAGGATGGCCTATCAAGTCGATTCACCAACGCCGTGCGATGATTTTTATATTGCGAATTGTGAACCAAATGCGGCGGTCGTAGCCATAAAATCAGTGCCGCCAATTGCCAATCAATACATAACAGTCCTCAATGACCGCCCAGATTGTGTGGCTACCTATACAGCACTCGGGTTGCATCATGCCTATAGCGAGGTATTAATGGCGTGTGATGTGCGTCAGCACGTGGGCACTGCACCAGCATACGAGGTTCGCCGTGCCACCCGGGCAGATGTGCAGGAGTGGAATGCGCTTGATCCAGAAGGGGCAACCTGGTTACACCCGCTCAATGTATTTGCGCAACATATGGGTCATTATGCGGTGTTTGAGGTTGAATTATTAGTAGCGCGGGGGCGTTCACTGCGGATGGCCAGCGGGTATAGTTATGTGAGTATGATCTATACTGCGCCTGCGTATCGTCGCCGCGGCATCGCCACGGCATTGATGCAGCATATTCTCAACGAGGATTACGATGTAGGTGTCCAGGTGAGTGTGTTGCTCGCAGCGCAGTCCGCGGTGGAACTTTACAAACAGGTAGGGTATACAGCATTGGCAACGACGCATGTGTTTACGCCACAATAACCCCCTGCGCACAAAATTACTAGACAGGGTACGAATGCCAACTATGTGATGGCGTACCGAGACATTATTGAATAGATATTTTTAATCATCAGACTGCGTTATCCGATATGGATACCCATCAAGCTGCCAATGGTGGTTGTGGCCAGTATGGAATTTAACCGTCAAGGGCATCAATGCGGCAGGGATGGGGGTGTCGGGGTACCACAAACGTGGCGAACGCACCATGATAAACAGACCATTGTCGTCGCCAATTGGCCAAAATTCGTCGTTATGTGAAAAAAAGTCTGGTATCGCGACGGCGTTGCGGAATTGGGCGATAGTGGCCGGCACATCAGCGCATGCCAGGCCGATTTCGCTGATACACAGGCTGTGTGCTACGCGGAAAGAAGAATGTGGCTGGGCAACAATATTGTCACGCAAAATGAATTCGAGGATATTGTGGTCGGGGTCATAACAATAAATTGCGTGGGCATTCCATTCGTCGAATTGAAATATTGTCGTGCCTTGATTGCTCTGAATGATGGGAGTTAATGAACTCAGCCAATCACGCACGATGGCGATATCATCTACCGCCACATTGATTGCAAAATGATACCCCCCTGTGAGGGGCGTGTCGTCTTCCTGGAAACGCAAAAGGGTGCTGCCAATGGGGATATCGATAAATGTGTCGTGGTCGGTGACATGAAAACCGAGGGAAGTATAGAATTTCTGGAGTGCGGGAATATTGTTGCTGTGTAACTGCAAAAACGTCATATGCATGGTCATCATCCTTTGCACCGCGGAATCATCGTCGATTCCGTGGTGCACCATCCACAAATTTATGGGATTAAGACGATTTTGGTCACCGGCGCGGTGCCAGCGAGTAGCTCTTCGATCGACGATTGCCCAGCGCTGAGGGGGCGTTCTACCAGCCATTCGTGGGTGGGTTTGACGATATGCCGACTAATCAAATCGACCGCAGTACTAAAGGCTTCACGGGTATAACAAAAACTTCCTTTGAGTTGAATTTCTTGTCGGATGATGTAATTAGTCGGGATGCTAGTTTCATCTTCATGGAGCCCCATCAATACCACAGTACCACCAGGAGTAACTGCTTTGATGGCTTGATTGCGTACCATACTTGTTCCCACTGCATCGATGGCGATGTCGACGCCACCGGCGTAGACGACATGAGTTGCCGCAACGGTATCAAGGGCGCGGGCATTGATGGTATGCGTGGCGCCCCAATGACGGGCGACTTCAAGGCGTTGGTCAGAGACGTCACTGACAATGATTTGTTTGACACCGCGTGCTTTGGCGGCAGCAATACAGCAAAGTCCGATCGTACCCGCGCCGAGTACAAGCATGGTTTGACCAGCATGTGCATGTGCTAATTCGACTGCATGTACGCCACAGGCCAGCGGTTCACTCAAGGCACCAGCTACGAACGAAATATTGACCGGTAAATGCCAACACAAATCCGCTGGGACACATACATATTGGGCAAATGCACCAGGACGGTGCGCACTGAGCAATTCACGGGTCCGACAGAGATTTAACAACCCTGCCCGACAGCGGTCGCAATGACCACAGGTAACGAGGGGATTAAAAGTGACGCGTTGACCAGGATGGGCATCGGTTCCGTCAG
>CALQBW020000018.1 GCA_943328915.2 Singulisphaera sp. GP187
GCATAGCCTTTACGGGTGTTTTCGAGATGCGAGATAATAAATCCCGCCCCAATCGGATAACCAAACAGGGTCATCCCATACAATCCCGCCACGGCGACAGCGCGCCACCACCGTTTGTCCGCATGGATAACCCCAAGCGATTCACGCAACATACAAGCGTATCCTTTGAAGTGAATAAGAATTAGGAATTGATTTTTTCGTCATGACGGGGTACAGTCCCATTCACTTGCTGTTGAAAACGGGCGGTGAGCTCGGCTTCGTGGGCAGCGGCGGCTTCGCGCGCAGCGGCGATGAGCGAACCCACCAGACTGTTGGGATCATCAAAGGCCCCAATGCGGCGCAACCACCAAATGCCTACCGCGGTACCGGCAATTAACCCAAAGAGTAACCCAAAAATAAATCGGCGCATGTGAATCCTCCCTCATATGAAAACACGACACCGTTGACATGACGCCAACGGTGTCGCTTCGCGTTGATTTAGGCCTTGGTGGCGATTTCGAGTTGCGCCCGGGCAATGAAATCATCTAGCGCCAATGCGCCTAAATCAGTCCCCGTACGGGTACGAACGGCCACCGCCCCTGCGCTCGCTTCGCGATCGCCGATGATGAGCATGTAGGGGATTTTTTGGAGTTGCGCATCACGGATTTTGGCGTTCATGCGGTCGCGGCTCATATTGAGCTCGACCCGCATCCCCAATGCCGTGAGTTTGGCTTGGACTTCTTGAGCGTAGGCACCTTGTTTTTCATCCGAAATAGGAATGATAACGGCTTGGGTCGGTGCCAACCACAACGGGAATGCGCCGGCGTAGTGCTCGATCATCACGCCCATGAAGCGCTCGGTCGAACCAGTGACGGCGCGGTGGATCAATACGGGCGTGTGCATTTGGCCATCTTCGCCGACATACTCAACTCCCAATCGTTCCGGTTGGATGAAGTCGACTTGGACGGTTGACAATTGCCATTCGCGACCGAGTGCGTCTTTGGCCAAAAAGTCCGCTTTGGGACCATAGAACGCTGCTTCGCCTTCGACGGCTTCGTAGATAACGCCGTTAGCATCGAGGGCTTGTTTGAGGGCGGCGGTGGCCCGTTCCCATTTGTCATCATCTTTGACGAATTTGCCTTCGTTACCGCGTAACGACAAGCGCACGCGGTAGTCTGACAGTTTATAGGTGGTCAAGACTTCGTTGATGAGTTGCAAACAACGACTAAATTCGGCTTGGATTTGGTCGGGAGTACAAAAAACGTGACAGTCATCTTGGGTCAACGAGCGTACGCGCGTCAATCCACTGAGGGCGCCACTATCTTCGTAGCGATAGAGGGTGGCGAATTCGGCAAAGCGCATCGGCAATTCGCGATACGAATGGCGTCCCATTTCTTTGAACAAGGTCATATGCGACGGGCAGTTCATCGGTTTGAGGCGGAATATGGTATCGCCATCGACCATGGGCGGGAACATCGAATCGCGGTAGTTCTCGTAATGCCCCGACTTGTGATACAGCGTTTCTTTGACCAAATGCCCCGTCCAGACGTGCTGGTACCCATAGCGGGTTTGCACTTCACGGACGTACGATTCCATCAAATAGCGCAACATTTCGCCCTTGGGGGTGAACAGGGGCAAGCCGGCGCCGATATCTTCGGAGAAGTAGAACAGGTTGAGTTCACGGCCGAGGCGGCGATGGTCGCGGCGTTTGGCTTCTTCGATTTGGAAGAGGTAATGATCAAGCTCGGCTTTGGAAGCCCAGGCCGTGGCATAAATGCGTTGGAGCTGGGGGCGTTTTTCGTCGCCACGCCAATAAGCGCCGGCTACGCTCATCAATTTGAAGCCATCGGCTGGGATATCGCCGGTGGTGGCGACATGCGGACCACGACAGAGGTCTTCGAAGTTGTCTTGGCGATAGGTCGAAATGACTACTTTTTCTTTGGCAGTGTCACCGTTGTCATCTTGACCGGCAGCCAGACCATCAATCAGTTCGATTTTGTAAGGTTGATTATGGAAAAACAAGCGAGCCTCGGCGGCGCTGACTTCGCGATACACAAAAGGGTGCTTCGCTGCAATGATGCGGCGCATGCGGGTTTCGATATCGGCGAAGTCGTCTTGGGTGATGGCGCGGGGTAAGGCAAAGTCATAATAAAAGCCATCGTCAATCGGCGGACCGATGGCAATCAGGGCATCGGGGAAGATTTCGCGCACTGCTTGGGCCATGACGTGGGCCGCTGAATGGCGAATGAGATAAAGTTGATCGGGTGCTCCAGCCATGCCTGTTTTCTCCTCAAAACTATGGGACACGAAGGGGCATCAAACCAAGAGCCGCTCCGTACACATCTATTGTTATGTACATTCTACCATGTACCGCTGGTTATTTCCCTGCGAGGGTAATTTCGATGACACCATTCATAATATGGAGGTCGCGGACGGGTGTTTTGTCATGGAGTAGCTTGTTGATTTCGTCTTCAAAGAGCTGGGAGATTTTTTCGATGGGAAGTAACGCTCCAATCACCCCATCGAGATGCGGTTTGGCCAAAATAATATTGCCATTGGATACGGCTAATCCGGTCGTTAAGGTGCCTTTGATCCCGGCAACTAACAAATCGATGGCCACACTATCGGTCGAAAGGGTCACATTGGTGATTTTGGCTTCATCTGTCCCAAAATCACGGAGCTTTTGATTTATTTCGTCTTGGGTAATTCGGACCACATGGCTGGTGCTATCGGTGTTGCTAGTCGCTAATGCCGCAACGGTCGACGTGGGGACTGTGACTGCCACGGTGGGGAGCGGTTTGACTCTATCGGAGATTGGGCCACTGGTGACATACCAAACACCAATTCCCGCCAAAATTATGACACAAGCAAAAAACAAAAAGCGCATACCTCGACTCCCTTTCGGTGACATAAGTGAATTACTACGTGGTGTGATTATAAATGAAAGTACTTTAGTATAGAATGAGTATTCAATAGCAGGTTGATTTTGCAGAAATCAGGACGCATCGATAGACTTAGGAAGCGTTTTGTGAACATGACATCCTACCGCCAGATCATATTGATATATTGTGGCATTATGCTTGCACTAACCTTTTCGTATTGGGGGCTAGGCAAAGCACTCGTTTCGAGTTGTCATGCGGTGGTCATGGGGGTGCCACGTGCCTCGCCCACACAACAAGCATGTGAGCATCGTAAATTTACCGATTTTGAAAATGATTTTCTGCCCGAGGTAAATAATCAACTCACCGCTCCTCGGACGGGCTTTATGGCGCTCCAATTCACCGACAACGAAATGGGCCGGCAGGCCCGTACCCTTGCCGGGAAAACCCCGGCTAATTTTTATTCTTGGCTTATCTTCCAAATTAGCCACGACCCTTATCAGATATTGACAATCTTATCACTCAGTATGGCGTTTTTGGCAGGGATATTTGGACTGTTGGTCTGTCGCGAATTGCAACTCACCCCGGTGGCGGGATTAATCGCTGCGTTGTTTCTTGCAACGAATCCCTTCACGGTGTATTGGTTGACCTTCCCGATGCATATTGCCTCAATTTGTTGGAGTGTCGGTGTGTTTTGGGGAATAGTACGTATGCAACGGCGTGGAGATACCGTCGCCTGGGGTGTGCTTGCGTTTAGTGTCTATAGTTTGTTGATGATGGGGTATTTGCAGACTGTTGTGTATAGCGTATGGATTTTTGGAGCATATATTGTTTGGCACGCAATACTTCACAAACCACAATGGCGAGCGACGCTCAAGTGGTGTCTTAAGCTGGTTGGTTCGGCATTGATTGGTGTGTTGCTGGTATTGCCAGCCTATCTTGATTTATGGCAGCAATACGGCATAAGCGCGCAACCGCGCTCTGCGGATGTATTTTTTACCCACTTTATTCAGATTATCAAAAATTGGGACGGAGTCTGGTGGTATGTGAGCGTGCATACCATTCCCGAAGTATTTGGCAATCCACTGGGGGGGGCGTACCCGTTTCAATTCGATGGCTTAAGCGTGCCGCTCTTTTATGGCGTATTAATTATTTTAGCTATAGTGATGTGTTGGCGTCAGGTATGGCTCTGGGTTGTATGGCTGGGGATTTTGTTGGGGTTGTCGGTATCACCCCCGCTATTTACGTGGGTGATGCACACGATTCCCGGTTTACGTTTTTCGCAATGGGCACCGATTTGGAGTGGTGTGCTGCCATTAGCGCTGGTGTCTGCCTATGGGTATGATGCACTGCTTACGAGCCCGCTCCGGCAACGAATTACAAAGGCGATTGTTGGCTGTCTCCTTGGTTTCGTCGTGATTGGTGTGATGGCATTGCGCGTTGCCCAACAAAACGAAGCAGCAATCGAGTGGCGCATTGTCGGTGTGTTGGGGGTAATTATTGTCGGATATGTTGTCCTCACCTGGCGGCTGATACCGATTGTCGTAGTCGGATTGGCCGTAGTGACAATTACCTATAGCACGTACCCGTTGCTGCTCCAACAACCACGGTCGGCAGTAATGACTTCGTCGGCTTTGGTTGACTTGACACGGCAGACATTGCTGCCTGGTCAGCGGTATGCGGTAGTTTCTGCAGAATTAGCCAATATGTTATCGCCAAATTTTAATACGATGGTTGGCTTGGCTTCCGTGCACAGTTATCACAATTTCACGTCGTTTTATTATCAAAATTATTTGCGGCAAATGGGCGGCAAAACGGTAACGTTCGGGCGGCTGAATCGTACAATTTCTCCCGATTATGCTGCCATGACGTTTTGGATGAGTAATATTGGGGCGGTGTTGTCATATTCGCCTATCGATGATCCCCATTTGGTTTTTGTAAAAAAAACAGGGAAGGCCATGGTGTATCGTGTGCTCAATCAAATGGGCACCGTGTGGCGAATTCCCGTGAATCTTCGTCCCGATATTGCGGATATTCGCGTTGACGATTATCGAAATCGTCAAGCCCAACCGGTTTATTATGCCGAATATCATGGTGATTCCCAGTTCGTGCGCTATGAAGCAATAAATCGTGCGACGTTACTCGTTTTGAGCCAACAATATGATGAATTGTGGCAAGCAGAAGCGTATAACGGTGTAAATTGGCACCCAACGCACATTGTCAGTGTCAATGGGGTGTTCATGGGGGTATATTTGCCACCCCAAAGCCAAGCAATCCGGTTGCAGTATCATACATATGTACAGTACTCCTGGATTGCGCATTTGATCTGGTTCGCCGGGCTTATGGCAATAGCGTTGCGGGCTGGGTTGACCTGGTGGCGCGGGGATAACGGACTTCACATCGGTGACGAACGACGAATGGGGAATGCACACATTGATGATCGATAGCTACCGACGAGCAACAATCATCTATATCGCTTGTTTTGTGGTGTTCGCAGCCTGGGTATGGGCAAGCGGCAGCGTGTTGACGCCGGTTTGTCATGCCAAAATTAATGGAAAGCAATTCATGACTCCGGCTATGATTGCCTGCGAACATCGAAAATTAGCTGATTACGAAGAAGAATTTTTACCAGAAATCGTAAATCAACAAACCCTCCCTCATAGTGGGTTTCTTGTGACCCGCAATGAATTAAATGAATTTGGGCGTCAGGCCAAGCATATAACCGGGAATACCCCGGCCAATATATATACGTGGGTGTTGTTTCAACTAATCAAAGACCCCTATCAAATTTTGACGACGCAGTCACTGAGTTTGCTCTGTTTGTTTGGGTTGTGGGTGTTGTTGATTTGTCGGGAACTCACGATCACGCCGACCGCTGGGTTATTTGCAGCGTTCAGTGGCGTATCAACACCATTTTTGATCTATTGGTTGACCTTTCCAATGCATATTGCTTCAGTGTGTTGGACTGCGGCATTGCTCTATGCAGTGATGCGTATTGTCAGATTACGTGATGTATGGGGCTGGGTAGTCATGGCGTTTGCCACGTACGGGTTGTTTTTGATGGGCTATCCCCAAACAGCAGTCTATAGTGTCTGGATGCTGGCGGGGTATGTCGGGGTGGTGAGTTGGCCCCAATTACGCCGTGGTGCGTGGTGGGATGTGGCACGTCAAGTGGGATTTATGCTTTCGGCGGTGCTTTTTGGTGTGCTCATGACGATTCCGGCATACCTCGATTTATTTGTGCGCTTTCGTGATTCATCACGATTTTGGGTGAAGGATTCGTTTTTTTTACAAGCAATTCAAGTCAACACGTCTGCCAAAGTAGCAGTGTTGTATGGCGTGTCTCGGTTTGTACCCGAATTATTCGGAAATCCGATAGGGAGTAGATATCCATTAGAATTCGATGGTGCAGGTATTCCGTTGTTGACCGGGGTGTTGTTAATCGTGGTCGCCATCTACCGGCGCAGTGTGGCGTGGTGGTGGTTGGCGTGTGTGGGCGGATTATGGTTCCTGACGATATCACCTACGTTGTTTACGGTGGTGTTGCAACTATTTCCTGGGTTTCGTGTGTCTGCATGGACTCCGTCATGGAGTACAGTATTGCCGATGGTCCTCGTGGTGGCCTATGGGTGTGATGCCTTGTTGGCCTTACCAGTTGCGACGGTGCGGCGCATATTGGGTTGGGTAATCTGTGTGCAACTGCTGGTCGTGGGGTGTGGGTTTATTGTTGCGCGGTGGTTCGATTTGCCCATCGCACCGTGGGATGGAGTGCGAATTGGGTTGGTCATCGCCACCACGATTGGGTTATGTTGGCGGGTGACGCCAATGAAACTGTGGGTGGCATTGGCGATAACTATCGCGGTGACCGCCGCACCACTGCTGGTGGTGCAACCGCGGAGTGCGATGATCGAGACGACGCCATTGACACAAGTGCTCCACCGGCAAGTGCCGCAAGGTGCGCGATTCGCTATCGTATCAGTGCCACTCGAATATTTACTCGCGCCGAATTACAATGCATTCCTGGGGGTGGCGTCGGTACATAGTTACAATAATTTTTTCACGTCATATTACCAACGGTTAATCAATAAATTGGGTGGCAAAATAACTGTATATGGCAAATTAAATCGCGCCATTGCCCCAAATTATGATGACACCGTGTTTTGGATGAGCAATATTGCCGTTGTACTTGCTGTGCGACCACTCGATCACCCCAATGTGCAATTGGTGACGCAGTTCGGTGATGTATTGGTGTATCACGTGAAACAACGGATGGGGCAATATTGGCGGATTGCGGTTCCCCGAGCTCCGAATGCATCAGACATTCATATTCCCGATTATCATGTGCCGCATCACCTTCCGATTTTTCAATATCAAAACAGTGGTGATGTGGTTGAATTGCACTACCCTGTCGCGTCTACGCCATCCCTGGTGGTATTTAGTACGTTATTTGAATCGGGCTGGCAAGCCGAAAGTTTTGATGGTACGGCATGGAAAAAAATTACGCCTGTCAGCGTGAATGGGTCGTTTTTGGGAGTCGTAGTGCCTGCCCAGAGTAGTGCGTTGCAGGTCCGCTACTTTACCTATGTTGCATACATGTGGATTTCGCATCTCATATGGTTCATTTGCTTCAGTGCAATCGGGATTTGGTATTGGCGTAAAACAGTGCGTACCAAAAATAGTACACTACAGAAGATGGTTGTGACGAACAGCGCGTAGGATTTTGCGCGTATAAAATGTGAGGTACCCAATGCAGTCAGATTTAGCAATTGCCCAAGCAGCTACGTTGCGCCCTATTGCGGCTATTGCCGATGCATTGGGGATTGAATCAACGTATCTCGAACCATATGGGCGCTATATGGCCAAAATCGACACTGCCGCTATCCACGGTGTGCGGCGTGCGCGGTATGTGGTAGTGACGGCGATTACCCCTACGCCCCTTGGCGAAGGCAAAACCACCACTACCATCGGGTTGGGGCAGGCCTTGTCGGCGCGTGGGCATCGGGCAGTGGTAACAATCCGCCAGCCCTCGATGGGCCCTACCTTTGGGATCAAAGGTGGGGCTGCCGGTGGTGGCTATAGCCAGGTCGTCCCTATGGAACAATTTAATTTGCACCTCACCGGTGATATCCACGCCATCGGGGTGGCGCATAATCTGTTGGCGGCGATGATTGACAATCATTTGCATCATGGCAATGCGCTCGGCATAGACCCCTATTCGATTCGCTGGCCCCGGGTCCTCGACATCAGCGATCGTATGTTGCGATCGGTGGTGGTGGGATTGGGGGGCAAGGGTGATGGTCCGCCCCGCCAAGTAGGGTTTGATATCACGGTGGCATCTGAAGTCATGGCCGTGTTATCACTAGCCAGCGATATTCATGATTTGCGGGCGCGCCTAGGGCGGATGGTGATTGGTCAACGCAAAGACGGTACCCCAGTAACGGCCGAAGATCTCAAAGCCGCAGGGGCGATGACGGTGTTGTTGCGTGAAGCACTCAAACCCAATCTGCTCCAGACACTCGAAGGGTCACCGGCGTTGGTGCATTGTGGGCCATTTGCCAATATTGCCCATGGGAATTCGTCAGTCATGGCGGATCGGGTGGCGATGTCACGCGCCGATTACGTGGTGACGGAGAGTGGTTTTGGCGCCGATATCGGCTTCGAGAAGTTTTGTCATATCAAAAGCCGGGTGTCGCGAGTGACTCCTGACGCCGTTGTGTTGGTGTGTACGATTCGGGCACTCAAGGCACATAGTGGCCGCTACAAAATTGTGGCGGGGAAGCCGCTTGACCCGCAATTGTTGGCGGCCAATCCGGTCGATGTACAGGCGGGTTGTAGTAATTTGCGTGCCCAAATTGCCAATGTGGCAGCGTTTGGGCGGCCAGTGGTGGTGGCGCTCAATCGCTTCCCCAGCGATCATCCCGAAGAAATTGCGGTGGTGCGTGAAGTCGCAATGGCTGCTGGGGCCTTTGCGATGGTCGAAAGTGCGGTATTTAGTGATGGTGGTGCGGGCGGTGATGCCTTGGCGGCGGTGGTAGAGCAAGCCTGTCTGCAACCGGGGGAATTCCGCTACTTGTATCCTCTTGAATGGTCATTAACCAAAAAAATCGAAACGTTGGCGACGCAGGTATATGGCGCCAATGCGGTGGAATATAGTAGTGATGCCCGTAAACAGCTCGAGCGCTATGAAGCGCTAGGGTATGGTGATTTGCCCATCTGTATGGCCAAAACACAGTATTCGTTGAGCCATGATGCCAGCAAAGTTGGTGCACCGCGCGATTATACCTTCCCGATTCGCGAAGTACGGTTGGCGGCAGGTGCGGGGTTTATTTATCCCTTGGCCGGTGATATGCGTACTATGCCGGGGTTGCCGACGCATCCTGGTGCCGAACGGATTGATATCGATAGCGATGGCAACACGGTCGGGTTGAGTTAATGCCTCATGTATAATGACAGCAAGCTGTGTTTGGATTTGTGGAGTGCACTGTGCCAAAGCCGTTGATTAGTGTCGTAATCCCAGTATATGGATGTCGAGCGTGTCTGGTTGCATTATGCGAACGGCTTTATACGACGTTGTCTACCATGGCCATGCCGTTTGAAATAA
This sequence comes from Singulisphaera sp. GP187, assembly GCA_943328915.2. Taxonomy (GTDB): domain Bacteria; phylum Chloroflexota; class Chloroflexia; order Chloroflexales; family Roseiflexaceae; genus UBA965. Next base: position 9,460 of record CALQBW020000018.1, read on the forward strand.
TATTTGTGGATGACCGTAGCCCCGATAATGCGTGGGAAGAGATTGTGTTGCTCAAAGCACTGTATCCTAGCGTTGTGGGTGTGCGGTTAAGTCGTAATTTTGGGCAACATATTGCGATAACTGCGGGTTTGCAGACGGCTCAAGGTGAGTACGTAGCGGTGATGGATTGTGATCTACAGGATCCTCCTGAACTTATCCCGACGATGTACGCTAAACTCCACGAGGGCTATGATTTGGTGTTGGGGCGGCGGGTGGTCCGAAACCATTCGAAGTTTCGTACCACAATGGCAGCGTGGTACTTTGGTGTGATGTCGTGGATTTCTGACTACAAAATTGATGGTACCGAGGGTTCGTTTTCACTATTGACCCGTAAAGTTGTTGATGGGTATTTATCGTTTAGTGAGCGAGAGCGACACTATTTGTTTATTTTGCGTTGGTTGGGGTTCCGTCAAGGAGTCGTCGATTTTACGCATCAGCAACGGGCTGCTGGCAAAAGCTCATATTCACTTGGACGTTTGATTCGGCATGCGCTAAGTGGCATGTTTTTTCAGACTACCAAATTTCTCGAGTGGATTGCAATCATGGGATTTATGATTGCATTCGGTGGATTTTTGATGGTGCTGTATTTAATGTATCGCTACTTTACTCATGGATTCCTAGAAGGTTGGACGAGTCTATTTGTTCTCATGATTTTGAGTACGGGTGTGATTTTAATTTGTTTGGGAGTCGTCGGGTTGTATGTTGCTCGTATTTTTGAGCAGAGTAAACAACGTCCACTATTTGTGATAGATATGATTATTGGCCAATAGTGTTGATGATTTGCGATTACGAAAGATGATTGTGAGGCGCTTATGACTGCAACTAAACTTGTAATATTTGGTAATGATGATATAGGGCAACTAGCGTATTATTATTTCACTAATGATAGTGATTATGCGGTTGTGGCATTTACGCTTGATGCGGCCTATATTAAAGAATCTACTTTTTGTGGCGTGCCCGTAGTGCCATTTGAAGAAATTGAACAATACTACCCGCCTACAGAGTATGATTTGTTTGTAGCGATAGGGTATTCTAAAGTCAATCAAGTCCGTCGCGAAAAATATCTTGCCGCTCGCGAAAAAGGGTATCACACCCCGTCATACATTAGCTCACATGCCACGGTGCTGAATGATGGCCGTATTGGTGAAAACTGCTTTATTTTGGAAGATAATACTATCCAACCATTTGTGACCATTGGTAATAACGTTGTTTTGTGGAGCGGCAACCATGTTGGGCACCATTCGACCATTAAAGATCATTGTTTTTTGGCATCACATATTGTGGTATCTGGCGGGGTAACGATTGAAGAATCATGTTTCATTGGGGTAAATGCGACAGTACGTGATCGTATTACGATTGGAGACAAAAGTGTGATTGGAGCTGGCGTGCTGGTGCTCGCCGATGTTGCGCCTGAGGGGTTATATATTGGTGTGGCAAATGAACGATCACCGGTGCCTAGTACTCGTATACGAAAGATATAATCAATGAAATGGCATAAACTTGGGTGTGTTTATAAGCCCACACCACTCCATCCTTTGTTGCAAAGCCATGTGTCAAATCCGCTACCGATTTGGCTTGGTGGTGATGTCTATCGGGTGTTTTATAGTGGTCGTGATGTGCAGAAACGATCGTCTGTTGGCTATGTTGATTTGGATATTGTAACTCGCAAAGTTGAATATGTGCATGCAGATCCAGTGTTTGCATATGGACCTGATGGGAGTTATTACTCCCACGGTATTAGTATTGGTGGCTGTTATGCAGTGGGAACCACCCGCTATATGTTGTTTATGGGGTGGCAAACTCGCCCTGACAGTTCGTGGCGTGGTGATATCGGGCGTTTAATTGTACGCGATGATTTGCAAGCACTGACACTTGCTGACGAAACACCGTTGATTGGCATCAATCCTACCGACCCAGTTAGTTTGTCTTATCCGTGGGTGCTCGGTAATGCAGCACATGGGTATCGCATGTGGTATGGTTCTACGCATACTTGGGATGGTGGCAATGGTGAAATGATACACCCGATTCACCATGCCACTTCGCGTGATGGTGAACAATGGGATCTCCAAGGATTAGCGGTACCATTTGCCCGTGGGGTGGCACAAGCTTTTTCGCGGCCAACTGTTATCGGTAATGATATTGATGGTTACGATATGTGGTTCTCGTACCGCAGTGGTACGGGGCAACCATATCGAATTGGTTATGCCTCGAGTGATGATGGTGTGGCGTGGCGCTTGCGACTTGATGAGGTCGGCATCGATGTGTCAGAATCTGGCTGGGACGCCGATATGATTGAGTACCCATATGTGCTCGACCATAAAGGCGTGCGATATATGTTGTATAACGGGAATGGCTATGGGGCATCGGGATTTGGAGTCGCGATATGCGATTAATATCACGAATCCCCCCAAAACTGCAAAAAACAAGTCGGTTTATTGTGGTTGGTGTTATCTCTAATGGAATTGGTTATGGGGTGTACCTATTGATTACATGGCTCGGTGTGCCCCACAAAATCGCTATGACATTGCTCTATTGTGTGGGTGTCACCATGAGCTACCTCGGGAACAAGAAGTTTACCTTTGCAGATACCCAAAAAATCAGCATGACAATTGTAAAATTTCTGGTGGTATATATAATTGGTTATATAGTGCAATATGTAATTTTGGATGTGTTAGTTGATCAATTTATGGTATTTCATGCGTTTGCTCAGTTGGCAGGGGCGATTGTGGTGGCCATCTATCTATTTATTGCCTTACGGTTTTTTGTATTTAATACTCCCATCGCAAGTACGCAGTAAGCTGATTATTGTTCTTACAAATGGTGATAATTAGTTTCGCAAAAAAGAAGTCCTGCACATAATTATGGGCCGGCTATGTCTGGCTGAGGTAACATCATCCCCCAGCAACACCGATTTCGTGTTGCTGGGGGATGATTATGTGTATTAGGCGAAATAGAGCCGGTCAATTACCATCGCACCAAACAACAACGCGAGGTACAGCAACGAATAGCGATACAGTCCCCAGGCCGAGCCAATCGTACCTTCGCGGTTGAGGCGCAGGGCGTAGTAGGTGAAAATGGCTCCCAAACCGACAGCCATCACCAAATACGCCGTCCCAAGCATTTGCAGTGGGGTAGGCATAATGGTGACAATAAACATCAAAATGGTATAGAGTACGATTTGCCAACGCGTTTCGGCTTCACCTGCGACAACTGGTAACATCGGGACCCCGGCACGTGCATAATCTTTGCTACGGATGATGGCCAGCGCCCAAAAATGGGGCGGGGTCCAATAAAAAATAATCGCAAACAAAAAGAGCGATGGCAGTGTCAAACTCCCGGTCATGGCAGCCCAGCCGACCAGTGGCGGGAATGCTCCGGCACCGCCGCCAATAACAATGTTGTTGAAAGACGAGCGTTTGAGCCACATGGTGTAAATAAAGACATAATAAACGAGCCCAGCAAAGGCCAAGGCTGCTGCCAGCCAATTGGCGTACACCACCAAAATAATTGCAGAGACCAGCATCAACACCACCCCCAACACGACGGCGTGCCAGCCAGGGATGCGCCCACTGGGGATGGGTCGGCGACCGGTGCGCCCCATCAACACATCGATATCGCGATCGAGGTAGCAATTAAAGGCATGAGATGCCGCTGCCATCAACCAGCCACCCACCGCCGTCCAGAGTACCAATGCCAAGCTGGGCATCCCCGCTGGCGTGATATACATACTAGTGATAGTGGTCAAAATGAGCAACGAAATCACACCAGGTTTGGTGAGGCTGACATAATCTTTGATTATTTCCCGCCAGGTGTATGGTCCGACAAAATCATCACCTTCGGCTGATTTTGCTGTTGATTCCGTAGTTGCAGTGATTGGCCATACGCTGCGGTGCGCCACACTCGCAAGCATGCTCGCACAGATAATATTCAACATACTGAGACTGGCATGGACGATACTTTGGACCACCCCATGCGTGAGTATTAATCCAACGATTATTTGGACCAAGAAGGTGAACCCAACCACAATACTCAAGCGCCGCGGAGTCGCTACGTCGGTAAATGTACGTAGGGTTTGGGTGATTGCGATAAGCACAAACAACCCGGCCACGACACTAAAAATTCGGTGGCTATTTTGGAGTTGGGCAAGGATGCCGTTTTCACCACAAAATGGTAGGGCTAGACACTGTATGGCGCCAATATTACCCATCAGCGCAACAAGTACAAGTGCCAATAGTGTGGCGACGAGCAGCACCAAATAGCGTACGCGGGCTTGTTCGCGTTTGCCACCCAGCCGTTGGAGTTGGGCATCGGGCATGATACTCACGATCAACAAATGGCTGGCGCTGATTGCCACCAGAATACTGCTCATTTGGAGTGTCGGCCAAACCAAAACCGGAATACAACTCAGCATCACTATGACTGATGGCCAGCGTAATGGTGCAGTATATACCCAGGCTAATATCATAGCGAGGAGCGCTACGCCGACGATAATAGATGCGGCGAATGGGATTCCTGGGATAGCCAGCACGAGTCCAAGAAGTACGATCATCAATACCTGGACGGTGCGATTTGTTGGGGCGAGAGTAGGAAGCGACTCATTCATCGACAAAACTCCTTGCGCGGTGCGCACATACGTCGTTAGTATACCAGTACTTTTGTGGTTTTTGTCACAAATTCTTTTGGGGGGAATCTTTACGCAAAAACCGCCTGCGACATACTAAATATGTCGCAGGCGGTTGGTGAGTTGTTTAGTTCGTTTGGGTATCGAGTGTTCCCGCCACCGATTCAAAGATTTGGCCGTCACGCATATGATGAATAATATCGGCGTATTGATGGACGGATTGGTCATGGGTGGCCATGATGAGGGTGACGCCTTCGCTTTTGACGATTTTACGCAGCAAAGTAAGCAAATTTTTGCCGGTGGTGCTATCAAGCTCACCGGTTGGTTCGTCTGCAATGAGGACGGGGGGGCGGGTGACCAGGGCGCGGGCGATGGCGACGCGTTGTTGTTGGCCACCGCTCATTTCCGAAGGGCGATGGTCGCTCCATTGCTCGAGGCCAACAAGTGTCAATGCTTCATGGGCACGTTGGCGCCGCTCAGCGCCAGAGCGCACGCCAATAATGCGCAAGGGCAGTTCGACGTTTTCCCAGGCCGACAAAATCGGCAACAAGGCAAACGCCTGGAAGATAAAGCCGATTTGATTGCGACGGATGAGGGTCAAGGCATCTGACGACATGGTGGCCATGTCTTTGCCGAGGAACTCGATGCTCCCGGTAGAAGGGGTGTCGAGGCCGCCAATCATGTTGAGTAGGGTGGTTTTGCCAGAGCCTGAACGCCCCATGAATGCGGTAAACGACCCCCGGGTAATGTCTAAGTTGACACCGCGCAATGCAAGGACTTGGTCGTTGTTGACGGTATAAGCCCGTGTCGCATCAACGATCCGGACGATGGTCTGATTGTTGGTCATTTGGTGCGCCTTTTGAATGCAGCCATTAGGCGGTCAAATTGGCTGGGGCGAAGTTCGGGTGGGGCATCGGCATCAGTCAATCGTCGTTCACGGTTGGCGTCGAGCTCAGCTTGGCCATCCCCTTCGGGTGGTTTAATGAAAATACCTTGTTCTTGTTCTTCCATGATTAAGCGATCACGGATGCCATAGCGTTGACGTAATTCCTTGGGGATTTGTAGGCGCCCGGCCGAGTCGAGCATGTGTAATTCTTCGAGTACGGCTGGTGCGGTGATGGTGTTGTCTTCGGTGACTGACGCTGACCGTTTGTAGGTTTCGCTACTGGTTTTGCCGTCACGGATGGCGACGACTCGATTGACGAAATGGGCGATATTGGGGTCGTGTGATACGAGGATAACGGTCAAGGCAAAGCGGCGGTTCAATTCATGGAAGATATTGAATACCACTTCGGCGGTTTGTGAGTCGAGTTCGCCGGTTGGCTCGTCGCCGAGCAACAAGGCGGGGCGATTTGCCAAGGCGATGGCAATGGCGACGCGTTGTTGCTCACCACCCGAAAGTTGGGCGAGTTTGTGACCGCGGCGGTGATTGAGGCGGACGGCATCAATCAATTCGCCGATCCACTCTTTGCGTTGCCTTGCAGAAATGCCGCTCATAATCATGGGTAACTCAATGTTTTGTTCGACATCGAGGTACGGGATTAGGTTGCGTGCTTTTTGTTGCCAAATAAAGCCGACGTATTGGCGACGGTAGGCATCGAGTGAGCCATCACTGAGTTTGAGAAGATCGTTGCCAGCAACAAGGAGTTTACCGGCAGTGGGGCGGTCAAGCCCGCCGATGACATTGAGCAACGTAGTTTTGCCCGACCCTGATGAGCCCACCAAGGCCATCACTTCACCACGTTTGATGGTAAGGTCGAGGCCTTGCAACGCCATGACTTCGAGGTCATCAATGCGGTAGAGCTTGACGAGATTTTCACAAGTAACAATTGCGTCGTTGGTGGTCATATTGCCTCTCCGAGTTTCACTGCTTGGAAGAGCTTCATGCGCCGGAGTAGAATGACGGTAATTGCCACGGTCGCCACCAACACAAATCCAAAGACGGCGTAGATAATCAAGATTTGTTCGCTGGCAATTTGGACGGCAAATGGGGGGAAGAAGTCTTTTTCTACTTGGGGGAGTTGCAAGAAGGGGATAAACAGATTGCTCGCAGTGACGCCGATAAATGTCCCGGCGATGCCAGCAATCCCAATGATGAATGTCTGTTCGATGGCGAGTAGGGTGCCCAGTTGCCCCGTCGACAACCCGATAGCGCGCAACATGCCCAGTTCGACGAATCTGCGTTGGAACGCCAAAATGGAATAAAACAAGAACCCAAGCATGGACAAAAAGGCAGCAGCAATGAAGCCGACTGACAATAACCCAAAGAATCCTTGGCGTTCGGGGCGTAGACGTTCTTTGATGATTACCGCAGGGGCAAATTCACGGATGAAGGTCTTCATACCCATTTCGATGCTACTGCGGTAGAGGTCTGCATCGCTGATGGTACTATCCGATATCAAGCGTATCCAGACATCGTACGGGTATTGGCCGCCTTGAATATCGAATGAATACTCGAGATTGCCGATAATTGCCGCTCCATCGGTAGGATACGCGGTCGGAAACAAATCGACGTAGCCTTTGACCAAAGCCGGGACGTTGACCGTTGAATCGAGATTATTCATCTGAATGACAAAACTATCGCCGATCCGGAGGTTTTGCGCAATAGCATATTTACGGTCAACCAATACACCACTCGGGTCATCGGCCAAGAGATTCATCAGTTCTCCGAGCGGTTGTTTGGCATAATCGCTCCGCCAATAGACAACCGAGGGGAATTCGAGGCGGTCAATTCCAAAATAATGGGCATCGCTGGATTTGCCACCAATCACTACGGTCACTTTGCTACTTGAAACCCGGGTAGAATGGGCGACTTGGGGCATGTTTTGATAATCGGTCACTGGCAAAAAGAAATATTTCGGGCCAGCTAAGCGTTTGTCTTCGGTGGGTTTGGCTCCAACACCTGTGGGTGCCGACCCAGGAGCAGCAGGGCTGCCACCGCTTGTGTCTTGACCCATGTCAAACATCAACGTGTCGCCACCCGCCACATAATGGTTGCGTTCGAGCAAATTGCCATCGAGCGATTTGGCCATTGATGCGGTAAAGCCAGCAAGGCTTAGCGTCACAATTAACAACAAAATCGGGCCCGAATAGGCACTCGGTGTGCGTGCCAAGTAGCGCAATGCCGTGATCCCCGAAATGCCGGGTAAATAGCGCGTTACAAATTCGAGTAAACGCATAATGATTGGGAATAAACGCACCGCAATCAGGGCTGCGGCAAAAATAAACAAACTTGGGGCAATCAACAACAAGGGGTTGTTGAAAGGGTCGTTGGTGCCATCACCACCGATGATTCCGAGTGAGCCTTGTTGTTTGAGCATCCACCAACCATAGCCAATCGGAATCATCAACAAAATATCAAGATAGGCCCGTTGCCAAAATGGTTTGAGAGTTGAGCGTGCGCGTTCGCTTTTGAATGAGACGATGGTGTATTTGGATGTGAAAAACGCCGGAATCAAGGCGGCAAACAGCATCAATCCGACGATTTCGATGGCGCGAATCCAGGCATCTTGTGACATGCCGATGGGCAAGAATTCGGCAACTGGCTTGAAATCAAGGAATGAGCGCGTCCAGGTCATCGCAACGGCCGCGAGTTGCCCGACAAACACGCCGATACTGATGGCAATTATCCCGATTAAAATCCATTCAATCAGGTAAATCCCCAACACCTGCACACGTGAGGCACCACGACTGCGAAGCACGGCGATTTCGTTGCTTTGGCGTTGTACGACCAGCCCGGCAACCAGCACCACGAAGTAGGCAATCAATCCTAGGATCGGGATGCTGAAAATCGTCAACGTGCCGGTGAGTTGGCGAACGCGGGTAATATGTCGAATCAATGCATCGATTGGTGATACATCGAGGCGCATTCCTTTGAGGATTTTGTTGGCTTCGGCCACCGTCCGGTCGATGCGGCCACCGAATGTAGGGACATCGTTGGAGCGCAATACGGTGCCGTCGGCGACCACATACCACAATGCAACATTGATGGGTTTGGGGGTGGATCGCAGTAATTGGCGCGCAAACGATTCTTCTGCGGTAAAAAGCGTTTCGTTGAGGACGTCAGGTGCATAAAACCAATAATCATCGCTGGTGTCTTTGGGTTGCCAAATCCCGGCGATTTTGACGGGTATCATGCTTTTTTCGGGGAAGTCGTGTTGGGTAAAAATGTAATAGGTGTCACCAGGCTGCAACCCCAACCCAAAGGCGAAATCAGCAGACAATAGTACTTCCATAGGCTCATCAACGGCGGTTGCTTGTGGCATCCTGCCATCGATGATGTCAATATGGTCAGCAAGGTGGTCTGCATACGAAATCGATACCCAGCTCAGCGGTTGCCCGCCACCACCGGATTCGATACGAAGTGGGACTTTGTCAGTGGCAAAATACCGCGTCTGGCTCGTGATTTTGAGACCGAGACGCCCCGGTAATTGGTTGGCAAAATAGCCATTCACGGGGTCGAGTTTGGCCGGTTCGAGGTTGCCTGATTGGGTGCCGAGATAGCGATACATAAAGGCATACGGCGGACGTTTGGTGCCGTTGACGGTGCTTGTGAGTTCCTCACGCAAAATGCGATACCCCACCGCCTCTGCATACACGGGGATACAGACCACGATGGCAACCGCAATCGTGAATCCAGTGGCAATCGCCAAAATAAGTGCGAGGTTGCTCCACAAACGGCGCCCGACGACAACACTTATTCCAAATAACCATGCCCACGGAACTGGACGCCATGCGCGTGCAGTCGAGGGAGATTGAGATTCCGGAGAACGAGCGGACATGTGCGCTCCTCGCTTCGAGTTATTGACCGACAATGACGTCGCCATCTTTGAGACCTTCGAGAATTTCGACCCGATCGCTACTGACAATGCCAATGCGGACGTCTTGGCGACGTTGATGGGTGCCATCTTTGATTACCACAAAACGGCGGCCTTCAAATGAACGGACCGCTTGTGGTGGTAACCACAAGGCATCTTTTTGGCGTTTGAGGGTAATAACCACCGACGCCAAATCGCCGACGGTGAGCTTCATATCTGCAGGTGCTTGGTAATCGACATGATAGGCAGGGTCGGAATTGACTGTTGATGATGATGAGGTTGCTTTGGTCGGCAGCTTGGTGATTATCCCTTTGACGGCCACGGCTGGGGCACGAGCAAAAAAGATATCAACCGCCATGCTAATCCCGATTCGGCTGGCATCGTCACTCGACACATTCTGGATGAGGAGTTCTTTTTGGGAATCGTTGATGACGGTGATAACCGACCGATAAGCTTCGACTTGTTTACCTGGGCCCGTCGAAATCTCGGCGACGGTACCATTAAATGGTGCAACTAATTGACCAGCGGCAATTGCCATTTGCAGGTTTTCGAGTTGGAGTTTGGTCGCCGAAAGTTGCTTCTCGAGTTCGGGATCGCTATTTTGTGATGCTTCTTGGACCGAGAGCTGTGCGCGTGTTACTGCCCGTTTCGCAGATGCGAGTGCCACCGTATCACTGTTTTTGGTGAGTTCGTCGTAGGCAATTTGGGCTTGATCAAGATTGGCTTGGGCTGCATCAATTAACGGTTGGCGATTCGCCTTGGCCGCAAGCAGGTTTTGATTGGCACTGTTCATGGCGGCGGTGCCCGCATCAAGATTATTTTGCGCTGTGATATAGGCAGCACGACGGCGGTCGTAAAACGCATGTTTGGGATTAGTTTTGACGCCGTCCCAATCATATAACGCTTGTGAAAACGCATCTTGGATGAGGGGCAACGAACGTTGGGCGGCATTGAGCGACGATTGTTGATCGTCAATGGCATTGGCGGTGCTTGCCGTCACAGTTGCCAAATTTGCCTTGGCGTTTTCGAGGGTGCTCCGCGCGCGGGCCACATCAGACGGCAGGGGGTTTGTTAAACGATCCAGCGTGGCTTGGGCTTCGTCCAAATCGAGCTGGGCGCGTTGACGCGATAAATCTCGTTGTTTGCCTGCATGATCATATTGGATTTGGACTTGGGTGAGGTTGACTTCGGCTTGGCGCAATTGGTTGGGTAAATCGCCCAAATCAAGTACTGCGAGGACAATCCCTTTGGTAATGACATCGTTTCGTTCAATACTTACCGATTTGACAAAACCGTTTTGGGCAAACGAAAGTTCTTGTTGTTTGAGTGCTGCCACCGTGCCACTTACTTTGATTTCGTCGACAACCTCACCTTTGCTAACCGTATATGTTTGCTTTTCGAGGGCAGGTGCCGGTGGACGCGGTGTGGGAGTGACGGACTCTTGGGTGGTATTAGACACACTACACGCAGATAAAGTGATAGCGATAACCAATACAACGAGCGCTGAACGCATAAAAAACCCCTTAATGTTGGTGATTTACTCACATTACGTGATGGCATAATTATAAACTATCTGGATATTGTTTTGGGGGTGGAATTCCTACAAAAACATCAACTTTTTCGCATTAAACCACTGATGTTACAAAAAACGGACAATTCTATCTCAAAATAGAAATAAGGAAGCGGACCGCATGATTTCTGGCATAGCGGTTATTCAATGGTGAGGGTGATAGTTGCAATTCAGTTTAGGGTGAAACCGGAGATTTTTCGTATGCAATGGTATAATTTGAATAAGTGTTGCTGATGGTTGAGTGTAATGGTGTGATATGGTACGCATGCGAACCCGCAGTGTCCAATTTAGTGTCAGTCAAGGCGAAAATCCGCTGCCCAATGATACGCTCCTCATTTGCGAGGCTGAAGACCCATTATCAATGGAAGCACGCAAAGGTGAATTGTTTATTATCGTGGAAAGCCAACAAGAATTGGCTCGCCATCGCCAACCATTGCAACTGGTATTGCGGACAGTGCGGAAGCTTTTTTATGAAAATGCCTCATTTAGTGTGCAATCGTCGTTGCGCCGAGCAATAATCGCAACCAACCAAGCGCTATACGAATACAATATGACCCAAGATCAAACAAAGCGGGTTACATTTGGGATGACCTGTTTGGTTGTAAAAACGCATGATATATATGTGGCCCAAATTAACCCCACCCAAATGTTTCTGCTCGGGGATGGGCAACTGCGAGCGATCCCATCGAGTCACTTGTGGCGCACTATCACTAATACCCCGACCTTTGTGAATGCCAGTGGGATGCTCGGGAGTTCGCTCAGTGTCGAGCCCGAGTTTTTTCGGGCGCTGTGGGTCCCTGGTGAAACGTTGATGCTCGTGACCAGTAATTTGGCAAACGTGCTTGACCGTGCCAGTGTGGGGACGATTTTGCGATTGGTCAACCCTGGCAAAATGGCACAAGCGTTGCGTGATATCTGCTACAGCAACGAAATCGGTGATGCCTATGGGCTAACGATGGTATTTGACGCAAAAGTCGCAGACCAAGTGCAGGTGGTGACTGGGAGTTTTTCGAGTATCACCCAACAATTGATGTTGGCAGGAGATACGACGAGTTTGTGGTTTACCCGTACGGTGAAATGGGTGCGCAGTTTGTTGTTGGGGAACGAAGATTCACGTTTTGCGGCGTCTTCCAAACGGTGGCGCACTATTACGCGCGGCGAACAGCAGCGCATGAATCGCCCACCACCTGAAGTACCGTATGTGGTTAACCCAGTGCCCCATCCTGTGCCACTTGATTTGGGAGAATCGATCGAAGCACAAGCCGAAGCGATAGTCGTGGCAAAAATCGGCAGGCGGCGTGAAGCTACGGATGAAGTAAAACCGCTCCGTGTGGTGCATGCCGTTGATGTTGAAGTGCCATCGACGCCACTAGATACTGATTTTGCACGCCGAAACGCAGGTAATCGCGTCCAGGTGACGGAGCCAATCCGGTACGGTACGTTTTTCAGTACGTTGTTTCAGGGGTTGTTCGTATTGCGGTGGCTGCCCTCCATCAAAAACGATGCGCGCCGAATGCAATCAGCTACCCGTGGCGAAGGTTTGTCGTATCGCAAGCAACGCCCGCCATTCCCATGGGCGATGTTGTCGTTAATGATTGCACTGGTAGCGGTGTTGTTTTTTTATGGAAAAAATGTCGCGACCGAACATCGCATGCTCATCGGTGAAAACAGTATCCTGATCGCAGAACAATCGATACAAGCTATTTATGATTCCGCGAACGAATCAGAAGCGACCCAACGCATTGAAGTCACGCGTTCGTTGCTTGATACACTGCAACAAAGCGGCATTATTACCACCACGACCGAAAATCACCAACGGTTTTTGGCAATGGTCAGCAAAATCGACATAGCCCAGCGTGTGGTACAGCGTCGCTCGTATCTTGATAATGTAACAGTGGTCGCCCAGCATCCAATAAAGGGTGGGGTATTTAGTTCAATTGTGATTCCCCCACCGTCTGACGGGTATGCCAATGTCGATAGTTTTAATTATTTCTATCTCCTTGACACCAAGACGGGCGTCGTTTATCAGACGCCTCGCGATGGTGGCAACCCGATGCCGATGTTGCGACCGAATGACCAAATCGGCCAAGTGACCATTGCGAAGGTTTTTGATATTGCCTGGCGTATCGACGGGTTGGTTGGCTTAGCGCAAAGCAGTAATAACGGGCCTGCAGTCTATTTGTTCCGTAATGGTGCGAATTGGAATTATAGTATTTTGGCGGGCAGCCTCGAATGGCAATTAGGCGAGCATCATGTTCGCATGCAAAGTTATGGTGGTAATTTGTATGTATGGGGAGTCACCCCTGCGAATATTTTGCGCTTTTTGTCGATGCAAATAGTCGATTTCCCCACGCCATGGATTCAAAACGACGGCGGTGTGGCTATAGAAACTGCTGTGGACATGGAGATTGACGGACGGGTCTATTTGTTGATGCCCAATGGGACAATCCACGTCTTTCAAGCCGTTCCTGATGGCGAGCGGGGTTTCGAAAAAAGCATCGTGCTGAAAAACATTACCCCACCGATTCAAGCCACCGCACGGATGGTGGTCACGGGTGATGGTGAATCAGGGTCATTTTATATTTTGGATAGCAATGCGGCGCGGATTATCCAAATCGAAAAACGCACAGGGCGGTTTATCCAACAAATGATGTTGCCTCCCGATAGTCCAATCAGCTTTGATGATTTGACCGCACTCGCGATCGACGAAAGTCAATCGCGGCCGGTATTGTATGTTGTCAATGGCGGGATTGTGTATAAAGCACCATTACCAGAACCACCATTGCCGTTTAATCAGCGGGTAGACAATGTCGTACTCCCGACTACCACCGTCACAGCACCATAGGAGTACGTCATGACCATGCGTGGAATTGATCGCGGCACTTCGGCCGCGCGGATGTCGGACCCATGTACAATTGTTATTTTTGGCGCGACCGGTGATTTGACCCGGCGCAAACTCGTGCCGGCCCTCTACAACTTGCGTCGTGAAGGGTTGCTGCATGCAAACACCACCATCCTGGGCTTTGCACGGCGTGATTGGAGCGACGAATACTTTCGGACGCTGCTGTTTGACGAAGGAAGCAAACACTCACGTACCGGAATGTCTGATGAATTATGGCCGGCGTTTTCGGGCCGTGTGCATTACATTCGTTCGACCTTCGAGGATGCCGAAGGGTATACCTCTTTGGCAGAGCGACTTACCCAAATCGATGAAGCGCATGGGACGCAAGGCAATCGCCTCTTTTATTTGGCAACCCCCCCGGAAGCATACGAAGATATTATCAAACAACTCGGGGCGGCGGGATTGGCGCATGGCACTGGCGATAGCTGGACACGAATCATCATCGAAAAACCATTTGGCCATGACCTCGACAGTGCCCGCCACCTAAACAGCGTACTGCATGATGTCTTTGATGAAAGCCAAATATATCGCATCGATCACTATCTCGGCAAGGAAACGGTCCAAAATCTGTTGGTGTTGCGCTTTGCCAATGGGATTTTTGAACCATTATGGAATCGGCGCTATATCGACAATGTGCAAATCACCGTGGCCGAATCAATCGGCGTCGAAGGGCGTGGCGGGTATTATGAACAGGCCGGCGCCCTCCGAGACATGGTGCAAAACCACATGATGCAACTCTTGTCGCTCACCGCCATGGAGCCGCCAGTCGGGGGTGCAAGTGCCGATGCGGTGCGCGACGAAAAAGTGAAAGTCTTGCGTGCGGTGCGACCCATAGCTCGTGAAGACATTAATCGCTACACCGTGCGTGGTCGGTATGCTGCGGGGCCGGGAACTGCGCCGGCATATTTAGACGAAACAGGAGTCGCGCCGGACTCGACCACCGAAACATATGTGGCACTCCGCTTCGAAATCGAAAGTTGGCGATGGGCCGGGGTGCCGTTTTATTTGCGTACCGGCAAACGCCTGCCTGTTCGGGCCAGCGAGATTTCGGTGACGTTTCGTAGTGCACCATTGATGCTGTTCCAAGATAGTATGATGGCACGTACGGCGCCGAATGAATTAGTGATTCGAATTCAGCCCAACGAAGGAATTTCGTTGCGCTTCAATTCTAAAGTACCAGGTCAAGTCGGCGATATTCGGCCAGTGACGATGAATTTTAACTATGTCGAAGCCTTTGGCAGTGAATCACCCGAAGCGTACGAACGCTTGTTGCTTGACGCTATGATTGGCGATTCGACATTGTTTACGCGCAGTGACGAAGTCGAAACATCGTGGGCATTGATGAATCCTATTTTGCAAGGGTGGGAATTATTGGGATTACCGGTGCATGAATATGTCGGCGGGAGCTGGGGTCCTGACGCAGCGCACGAATTTATTGGTGCATCTGGGCGAAGCTGGCGACGATTGTGATACGGTGGCATCGGCACTGCGGTGCCTCGCACCATGTGAGAGGGAGTAAATAATGCGACCGTATCGAATTTTGTCGTTTGACGGTGGTGGAATTCTCGGTGTATTAACTCTGGTAATCATAGAGCGGATCATGCAAGATTTCCCTGATTTTTTGGCGCATGTTGATTTATTTGCCGGTACTTCGACTGGCGGGATTATTGCGCTTGCTTTGGCCAAAGGCATGCATCCCAAAGATATCCGGGCGCTGTATGAAGGCAAAGGAACTACGATTTTTCGTGATTCTTGGGTTGACGACGCGCTCGATTTGGGCAACATGATAGGCGCAAATTACGATAATCGTGGGCTCGAAAAAGAACTCAAACAAATTTTTGGTGATATTACCCTCGGCGAACTCCCCAAGCAAGTATTAGTGCCTGCTTTTGACCTCGATAATGTTTCCCCCGACCCGAAATTGCGCAGATGGGAAGCCAAGTTTTTTTCGAACATCGGTGGGGCATTTGGCGACCAAGAAGTCCCTGCCTACAAGGTTGCGATGTATACGAGCGCCGCCCCGACATACTTCCCCGTCTATGAAGGCTATATCGATGGTGGTGTAGTCGCCAACAACCCGAGTGTGGTGGCGCTTGCGCATGCAATTGATACCCGCAAAAACCCGGGTGCCCCGCATCTCGAAGATATTGCCTTGTGTTCGTTGGGGGTAGGGCAATCATTGCGCTATTTAACGGGGGACCGTCTTGATTGGGGGTATGCGCAATGGGCACGACCGTTGGTCAATATTTTGATTCATGGGGTGATGGGCGTTGCAGATTATCAATGCCGACAATTTTTGCGCGATCGGTATTGGCGAATGAATCCGGTATTCCCGCCGGGGGTCGAAATTAATCTTGATGACGTGGCCCAGGTCGGTTACCTCAAAGAATTTGCCGAACAAATAGATTTAACAGAAACGTTATTGTGGATTGATCGCAGCTGGCGCTAATTTATTTCCAAATACGGACCATCATTGCAATCAATTGCCAAGCCGTGAGCAATCCCAATGTCGTCGGTAATGCTGCCACCACAATCACGTAGATAATACTGGCTTTGCGGATGCGGGCTGGTGTCTGCATGATAGTGAAACGCGGGACAACGCGGGTGCGCAAGGTATGTTGCACACCAATAATCACGATGATGCTGAGTGCGGCGAATGTTAGTCCCGCACCAAGGGCCACGATCCCTCCCAAAAAATTCATGTTGCACGCTCCTTTACGGTGTTCCGGGTGAGGACACGATACAAAATCCCACCAAGCGGCAAGATTGACCAAAAACTGAGTAACCGAAATAAAATTGCTGCTCCTAGGGCGCCTTTGAGGGGTACGCCTTGGAGGTGTAATGTAAACGACAATGCGGCTTCGACCGCACCACCACCACCGGGCAACACCGTAAACAAACTGGCTATCAATGACATGCCATAGGCCGCCAGCACATCGAAATAAGGGACTTCGATGCGCATACTATGCAAGAGGAACGTCAGTGCCAGGGCATGACACGAAAATATCGTCATTTGTAATACGATAATACGCCCCAAACGCCAAGGTTGTGCCGCAAAGATCGCGCGGCTTTTGGCGATTTCTTCGACCAACAATTCCGCAGGGCGGATATTCCAATCAATGCGAATGCGCCGTAAGCCGTGGTGGATGCTACGCAACCAACGATTGACGGTGCTGGCGGGGCGCGTCACAATCAAAACGACCACAAAAACAGTAATCAGGGCCGTAAGTAATGCCGAAATAATCGGGAGCGATGCAGTAAAATTGGCCGTCACGCTGAGATAGACTAAACCAGCGCTAAACATCAGTAACGCCGCACCATTCCAACTCAGTAATTCAGTGCCAGCAACGACGGCGACACTACTTGTCGGGAAGCCACGTTTGCGCAATGCAGTTACCAAAAACGCATAGGCAGCAACGCTGCCCATGGGAACCGTTTGATTGAGCATGATCGCTACGAGGGCGGTGCCAATCAGCCAGGGTAATGTTTCGTGTTGATCGAGTGCGCTGAGCACGGCACCATAAATGAATCCTGCACAGATAAACCCTAACACAATCATGCCGAAGGCGGCAACGATGTACAAGGGTTCAGCAGTTTGGAGCAATCGCCACGCCTCGCTGATTTCGGTCCGCGTATTGTAGGCGAGATATATCACGACGGCGGTGAGGATAACCCCAATCACCCATGCCCACGAAATGCGTCGATTTGCCATGAGACTCCATTCCACGGACGAACAGTTTCATTCCATCATACCATATGAAGAATTGAAAATGGGAAATGCCTTTGCGCGTCTGTCTTCCGTAGATCCTGGCTGAAATATGCGGCGACGTTATTGATGATCGTGGTCATGCCCAAAATGGAGATGAGGATGTGAATGTGGTTTGCCATTATCATGATGATGATTATGGGCATGCACGAGGTTGGCATCGAGCAAGAGCTGGTGATTGGCCAAAAGATTGCGCGGTGTATCGTGTGCGACGATTTTGCCTTGTTTAAAAATATAGGCATCGTCGGCGATATCAGGTACGGTGTCGAGGTCGTGGGTGGCGACGACGACGGTTTTTTTGCC
>CALQBW020000019.1 GCA_943328915.2 Singulisphaera sp. GP187
CACGACGCCCGTTGCCCTCAGCACGACGCCCGTTGCCCTCAGCACGACGCCCGTTGCCCTCAGCACGACGCCCGTTGCCCTCAGCACGACGCCCGTTGCCCTCAGCACGACGCCCGTTGCCCTCAGCACTACTGCCGATCAGGCTAGTCAAAAGTCACTACAGCCCTATTTCCAATCGTCTATCTCGCGCATCAGCGCACTTGCCTCGAGTTTATTTACAGCCATAAAGCAGGGCACACCCAAAAAATTGATTGCCGATCAGCCTATTCGAACGTCGTTGCTGACCTATTTCCAATTACTTATCACACGCATCAGCACACTTGCCTCGGGTGCATTTACAACCACAAATCAAGACACGCTGGGGAGTGCTTCAGCCGCAACAAATGGAACGTTGAGTATTGCCCATCAGTTTAGTCTTTACGTAGGCCTGAGTACGTTATTTGTTTACCCACTCGCGTGGTACCGCACTGATTTGAGTGAAGCGGGCGATAAATTTCTCATTTTTTTAGCCCTCGGAGCGATTGGATTAACCTATCTGCTTATCCATTATTTACCTGAGATTGTATACAAATTCAGTACTCATGTGGTGACGAGAGTACTATTAATCATCCTTGTATCAGTTTTTTTGGGGATTGGATTCCTTGAAGAAAATTTTAATACTGATTTTTTAGGGTTTAATTCACTTGTATTCATCTGCACCATCGGATTAGTGCTCCTCATTCAACTTTTCAAACGGAGTTCAACAACCAAGCTCATGAATTTAATCGGTGTGGTATTGAGTATATTTGTATTGGCAATGGGAATTGATGCCATACTAATCCGCCCACAAAGTTTAGGTGATGTTGGTTTTATCTTCAGTGAAATGTTAACACCGCTGACACAACTTAAACCATACACGTCGTTTGTTCCACAATATATCAATTTGTTCCAATACTTTAGTGGGATATTAGATTATTTTAAAGTAACTCAATATCCCCAGCTCACGATAAATCTATTGCACGTCTTTTTTGAATTATTGAGTCTTATTACCATTGGAGCTGCGTGTTATATCAACTACAAATACATGTATGTGCGTGCTCTTTCAGTTGCACTTTTGATAACAATACCCATGTTTGTGATGACATCGCGGCCTTTTTGGGATACGATCGCAATTTCGCAAGGGTATTATGTGTTACCGTTTTTTACCTATTCGCTTGTCCCGTTACGTATGTTTACCGTTTTCGGTGCCGGCAGCATCTGTCTCTGGATAATCCGCAATGCTACTGATTCGACGAAACGCCTGATCGGTATGAGCATACTCTGTGGTGTTGTGGCAAGTATCGGCATTTTTAATAGCAATGATTTTGGGGTGTTTACGTGGATTGGCATCGGTGCGGCAATCGTCTTTCAGCCATTTCAATCAATCAAAAACCGGCTTACCATGGTGGGTATTTTTGTGGTAAGCACCATTATTTGTTTACTGGTACTTTTTGGGATAACCATTGATATTCATACGTTTAATCCAGATTATGTGTTTTGGTTTCAGCGCAATTTTGCCTCGGGATTTGGGGCCTTACCAATTGGGTTCCCTGGGAATGGATTTATGCTCATAATTGGTATTTTTGCCACCTGGTTTAGCACGCTAAAAATATATACTATGCTCCAACAACAACAGACCCATTACGGTCACGATCAATTAATGGCACCTCATTTTGCCACAATGATGTTTATGGCTACCGTATCAGTCGTCAGCTTACCGTACTATACCAATCATTCCGCAATATCATTTCAAGGGTCAACATTTTACATTTTTTTATGTATTACATTGTTTTTGTTGTATCAATTACTCAAGCGGATGCAACTACAAAAAGCTGATTCACCACTGCGTTTTTCCGACCTCGCATTGCGGATATTTGTGGTATTACCTATTGCAATTGCGTTGCTCTACACGCCACTCTACAACCGCCTGAATCAATCAATGCCGCTACAATACAGCTTTAACGCCGACCCAAATGATATGACAAATGCCCAAGAATACAATGAACTAGGCATTGCTGGGATAAGCGATCGCTATGCAGCGTTGCAGCCATTACAGCTCAAAATTGCGTATGTCGGTAGTTATGCAAATATCATTGAACTATATACCCATATTCCGGCTGCAAGTATTTTTGATCATCCAGTCAATGTCGAAATTAGTCCAGATGCATTGAAAATGTACTGTAACCAGATGGAACAATTCCCATACGATTTATATTTAACGAATACGGGCTATAGTTGCGAAAACATGACCATCGGTGTCTCCGAAGATTTCGGGCTTTCCGTATACTACCGCCCCGACTTCCCACAAACCCATCCCCAACAATGGAAACAACTGCGTGACATCGCTCACATTTGTCCCATCTTAAATGGCGCCGTGGTATGTGATTAAATCGTAAATCAAATTTGGGGATTAAAAAAACCCCTCACGGTGCTTTCGCACCGTGAGGGGTTTCTCATTGCATTCGCTACGCCAATTGCTCTAATTCATCGAGGAGTACGGCAAAATGATCCATGGCAGCCTGGACTGGTGCCGGCGAGGCCATATCGACCCCGGCGCCCCGCAACAAGTCGATCGACGATTTGGATGAACCACCAGCGAGGAAGCTGAGGTAATTAGTCACGGCGGCGGCATCGCCCTGCTGGACTTTGTCTGCCAAGGCCAAGGCCGCCGAGATGCCGGTGGAGTATTGGTACACATAGAAGTTGTAATAGAAGTGGGGAATCCGTGACCACTCCAGGCCGATTTCGTCATCGAGGATGACCGTCGGGCCGTGGTAGCGCTTGGCCAAATCATAGTAGCGTTCGGTCAAGCCGTCAGCGGTGAGGGGCTCGTCGTTTTCGGAGCGGGTATGCATGTCCAACTCGAATTCGGCGAACATGGTTTGGCGCACCAAGGTGCGGCGAATGTCTTCGAGTTGTTGCACCACCAAATGGCGGCGCAAGGCGGGATCTTGGCGGGTTTTGAGCAAATGGTTAACCAACAAGGCTTCGTTGAGGGTCGAGGCCACTTCGGCCACAAAAATCGTGTAATCGCCGTAGTGGTAGGGTTGGGTGCGGCGGGTGTAGTACGAATGCATCGAATGCCCCAACTCGTGCGCCAAGGTAAAGACGTCATCGAGGCGGTTTTGATAGTTGAGCAAAATATAGGGGGCGGTGGTGTATGAGCCGGTACTATAGGCGCCACTGCGCTTGCCCTTGTTTTCGTAGACGTCGATCCAGCGTGATTCAAAGGCCGCCGACAAGGCGGTCTGATAATCGGCGCCCAAGGGTTGCAAGGCAGCCGCCACCAGTTCGCAGCCTCCGCGGTAATCGACGGCCAATTCCACCCCTTCGTGGATGGGCGCATAGAGGTCGTAGATGCGCAAATCATCGAGGTGCATCATGCGCTTGCGAATATCCATGTAGCGGTGGATTTTGGGCAAATTTGCTTGCACCGTAGTGACCAAATTGTGATATACGGCCACGGGAATATCATTGGGAGCCAACGCAGCTTCGACAGCGCTATTGTAGCCGCGCATACGAGCGTTGATGACGTTGGCACGCACCCCACTCGACAAGGTCATCGCCAAGGTGTTGCGGTGGGCAGCGAAGCTTTTGTAGAAGGTGTGGAAGGTGTCTTTGCGCACGCGGCGATCGTTGCTCTCGAGGTATTTACCGTAGCGCCCGTGGGACAAGGCCACGTCGTTGCCTTCTTCGTCTTGGATGGTGCCGAATTCCATGTCGGTGTTGTTGAGCACCCCAAAGATGCTGGACGGCGCGCCGGCCATTTCGCCTATTTGGGCCAGGACTTCTTCGACTTCGGCCGAGCGGGTATGGCTACGGTTGCGCAACAGTACATCGAAATAATATGCGTATTGGGACAACACCGGGTGATTGGAAATCCATTCACGCAAGGTGGGTTCAGCAACGGCGAGCACTTCGGGCTCGACAAAGGCTGTGGCGGCTTGGGCTTTGGCGACCATCGCTTGGGCGCGAGCAGACAAGCCTTGGCCGGCGGCATCGCCCGAATCAGAATCATAACGGCAATGGGCATAAATATAGAGTTGATGGGCGGTTTTCATCAACGCTTCGCGGGCCTGGATGGTGGCGACCATTGTATCGGCGCTGGTGCCCACGTGGCCTTGGTAGGCGGCCAGGGTGGTGATGAGGGTATCGACCGCACCAAGTTCACGTTCCCATGTCGCATCATCGGCGTACATCAAGGTCAGATCCCAGGTGTCGGTGGCATTGGCTTCACTACGGGTTGGTACTTGTTGCGCAGTCATACAAAAAATCCTTTCGAACGTATAAAATAGTTTACCGTTATTCGACTTTGGCCCAATCAAGGCGTACCATCAGGCGACGCATTTGGCCAGATTGGCTGCCGGTTTGATTGCGATAGTCGTTGGCATCAGGCACAAAAGTAGGACCACGCAGCGTAATCACAATATCGTTGCCTGCGGGCAATACGGGTAGGTCAAATTGTTCGGTGCGGATGGTGGGATTATTGGCGGCGAACGTTCCTAATAACTGATTGTCTAACCATACTTCTATAGGCGCCGATGGATGCACATCTATCGGCCAATTCCGACCATCGATGTGCAATTGGAGTCTCTGGCCCAACCCATTGGCCATAACGGGAAAGCGCAACTGCATACCACTACTACACCAGCGAAAATTGACGTCGA
This sequence comes from Singulisphaera sp. GP187, assembly GCA_943328915.2. Lineage (GTDB taxonomy): Bacteria > Chloroflexota > Chloroflexia > Chloroflexales > Roseiflexaceae > UBA965. The sequence continues at coordinate 4,686 of CALQBW020000019.1, forward strand.
GTTGGGCGTCGCCTTCACCCAAATAACAACCGCGGATATAGCCAATATCGAGGTCATTCCCTATATCAATGGTCGAATTCGGTGCGGGATGCAACCACAGCCAGGCCCATTCCACGGGGTTGCGTTGATCGATTGCTTGGGTGCCAAATAACATTTTGGCCTTAGCCAAATCACCCTTGGTACGGGCCAGGTCAGCCCGTATCACTTGGGTTTCGACGCCGTCATCGACTGGCAGCAACGCCCGTGTTTGGGCGGCATCTCCACGCCAGTCGGCTTGCAAGGCGGCAGCCAACCCATCGAGGGGTGCAGGGAGGGGTGTGGGAATCGGCATTGTCCAGGGATTGACGTGGAGCATTCGTAAAAAATCGACACTATTACTCCGCATGAGGTCTGCTTTTTGCGCTAAATCGAGACAAAAAACGACCGACGGTGATGGTCCAAAAAACGACGGTGGCACGACCGTGGTCATACTCGCAAGTGGGGTGGCCACCAACGACCAAATGATGCACGCGCTGGCAATAACAAATCCCGGCAACGGTTGCAATAATTCGCGCCAGCGTTTTTGTATTAAAAATACAATGGTGGCAGCAGCGGTAATACTCATTAGTGGCAACAAAATAATCCGGAAGCGCGTAATGCTGAAGAAAACCACCCCGATAATCACGGGGAGCCCAAACCACAGTAAAAATAATTCGTGTTGGCTGCGGGTAGCGCCGTCACGACGCATCACCCACAACCCCACAATGGCAGGAATCAGGACGAGGATGTACCACAAATCATCAAACAACAACACGGCAGTAATGTAATTGGCAGGTACGGTGCCTAACGTAAAGCCTTTGGTAAAGCGTTCAGCACTGGTATAGTGAATCTGCCAAAAATCAACGAACTGCGCCGGTATCCGGTCGATAAAAGCCTTTGGATGCGACGTTATCAAACAGATTGCTTCGGTCAGCATGGCTTTTTGACGGGCTACTGCCGTAGCTTGGGGACCGGGGTGAGGGGCACAGCTGGACGTAGGCGGGGCAACCCGGGCAGACATTAATGCCCCCACATACCCGTTGAGTGCAGCACCACTTTGCCCTCTATACACGGTGGTCTGCGCAGTCAGCAGCGTGTTGTATGCGGTACTCGTATCAACCAAAATCGTGCCGCCAAACGTCCGCGACGCATACCAACTCCATGGAGTGAGGATTACACCGTAACAGATGAGCATGGCGACCACCGCATGCATCCGTTTACGAAAAAATTCGAGTGGTAATCGCGAGCCACCACAATACATCCAAACGGCAACAAACGGCACAAACGCCAGCATAATCCCACGTGTGAGCGTTGCTAACGCCAAAAATATCCCTATCATCCCGGCGCGCCAAAGGCTTGGATTTGCGATTTGGAAGCCCAGTGCTACCCACAAGATAATCAGGAAAAAGGTCAGAAACAGGGTTTCGGACAAAATGGTCATAGCAAACACCGCTAACGGCAGTGCCAAGGCCGTCAAAAGACCAGCCACATCAGCTACCGCTGCTTGACTTGGGTATAAGCGCTGTGCAATCGCGCGCACGAGCACCACATGCAACAGCGACAACAACATTTGACTAAAAAAGACCCAATATTCGTTACCACCAATGAGCAAATGGCCGGCAACAAACAAGGGATAGAGCGGCGCCCGTGTCCAGAAAAAATCAAGATACCATGCAAAGCCGCGCCCGTAACTGAGCCACGTAGCAGCAGACATATATTCGCCTTCGTCCGAAATCCAGCCAGCGCGCGGTAAGACCAGCCAGACAAATATACGCATGACGATGGCGATGAATAAACTGAACCATAACCAACGACGTTGCCAGAGTGCAATCATAGCATTCCTTTTGTGGTGGCCAGAAGCGATGGATTATACATTGTTCAGCCGAGGTCACCCGTACATTTTTCCCAACAAACGAAGTGAAGGTGGGATGGGGTACTGACACCATCACCGCGCTTATTATAACATTGCCATCACTGCCCCCACATCATTCCACGACACGTGCGGGCAACTTGGGGGGATCAGCCGAGCTTGGCACACGACACTTTCACCGCAATTCTCGAAATGAAACACAATACGTTATACTAATGCAACAACTGCTATTTGAGAAACACCATGCTGACTGTCACCAATATCCATCATTCATATAATCAAACTCCGGTGCTTTTTGATTGTAATTTAACCGTTGCAGCTGGGCAGCGATTGGCAATCATTGGTCCATCGGGGTGTGGCAAAAGCACGTTACTGCGCATCATAGCCGGGCTTGAATCAGATCATACTGGCGCTGTGTGGTACGAAGGGGTCGACATCACCAAACGACCGGCTCATCAACGCCGGATTGGCTTGATGTTCCAAGACCATGCCCTTTTCCCCCATTTGAGTGTTGCCGATAACGTCGCATACGGACTCTATGGCCAACCAAAATCTGCCATCGCAGCCCGAGTCGCCTCGTTGTTGCAGTTAGTCGGGCTGCCTGATTTGGCCCATCGCTCCCCCGACCAATTATCGGGGGGTGAACGGCAACGGGTGGCACTGGCACGCAGTTTGGCGCCAAGCCCACGACTGTTGTTACTCGACGAACCATTCGCCTCGCTTGACCGAAGCCTGCGTGATCGCCTGCTCGACGAATTGCCACAATGGTTGGCGCGTGAAGGGGTGGCTACAATCTATGTGACGCACGATGCCAGCGAAGCATGCCAAATCGCCCGTGACTTACTGGTTATGCGGGCCGGGCGGATCGTCCGGCACGGTGCCGTTGCGGCGCTTTACAACGATCCCCAAAGCCAATTTGTAGCGAGTTTGCTCGGGATGCCGCATAGTATTGCGTATACCATCACACCCCACGGCATCACGACGGTGTTTGGTGATTTGCCCATCACCGCCCCCACAACCCCAGGGCGACTGCTTATCCCTGCAGATGTGGGGTTAATGCATGCGGGCAAGGTACCGACAGGCCACCTCAGTGGCGCGGTGACCAGCAGTTTTTTGCGCGCCCCGTGGCAACGGCTCCGCATCACAAGTTTGGCAGGAGATGCACAATTCGATTATGATATGCCTCAACATCTTGCACCTGCCAACGGTACCAACGTGACCATCCCTGTCAGACTCGAACGGCTGACATTTGTCGCGAATGATGGCTGATTTTTGGTGGTATGTCAGGAATTGTGAATAAAAGGAGCGTACTATGCGCGTAGGACTCGTACAGATTAATTCTCAAGAAGATCGTCACCGCAATGTAGCCCGTGCCATCGAGCTGATAGACCAAGCCGTCGCTCAAGGAGCTCAGCTGGTTGCATTACCAGAGTGCGTGACTTTTTTGGGGCGCACCGAACATCATGCCGCCAACGCCGAACCCCTCGATGGCGCTACCGCCCAAGCGTTTGCCGCGACGGCCAAACGCCATGGTATTTGGTTGCATGGTGGTTCAATCATCGAACGCACCGGCCAGGGCAAAGACTACAACACCACGATTCTGTTTAACCCACTTGGTCAGCAAGTCGCCACCTACCGCAAAATCCATCTCTTTGATGTCGATATTGCCCCAGGCAGCTACCGCGAGTCTGACACCTATTTGCCGGGTGCCGATGTCGTCACCACCGACGTCGATGGCATCACGTTGGGGCTGACCATCTGCTACGACATGCGCTTCCCCGAGCTCTACCGCACGTTGGCACTCGCCGGTGCCAAAATCATCGCCGTGCCGGCAGCCTTTACCGCATTTACCGGCAAAGATCATTGGGAAGTGTTGTTGCGGGCTCGCGCCATCGAAAATCAATGCTATATCATCGCTCCGGCCCAATGGGGTGAGCACCCCGTGGGGCGACAGTGCTATGGACGCAGTATGATTATCAATCCATGGGGCACGGTTATCGCCCAAGCCCCCGATGGCGAAGGGGTTGTTGTGGCGAATCTGGATATGGCCGAACTCGAGCGCTTGCGCAAAAGTGTTCCTTCACTGGCCAACCGCCGCCCAGCCACCTACCGTTTGTAAAACACATCATAAAAAAGCCCCGTACCACATGGTACGGGGCTTTTTTGGCGGTCACGAACCGATTTGCAAAATAATCTTGCCGGCGCCCATATTGTCTTGATAGGCGCGGATACCGGCGGCGGCATCGGCCAAGGCGTAATGCCCGATTGGTGTTGTTTCAATCGCTGGCAATAACCGTGTTTGTAATTCAATCATGGCAGGGATGACCCGGCGCATGCCGTATTTGGCAATCCATTCAGACAACCAAAACCCTTCGACGCGGCGCTGGCCAAACAATAACGTCCCTACATCGACTTGGACTGGCGATAGCGACAATGCCCCATACACGAGCACATGGGCGCCGCGGGGCATGGCGTTGAGCAATTCACCCGTCTGCGCGCCGGCAATTGCATCAAAGCCGATTGTCGCCGAGAGGCGTTGGCTCGCATCGCGTAACTGTTGCCCAAAATCAGCCGCACTGCTCACCAACACCTGCGTGGCACCTAATGCTGCTAATTCGGCGACGTAGGTATCGCTACGTACGATGGCGATGGTAGAGAGGCTCCGCACAGCCGCCACCCTTATCATCATTCGCCCCAAAGCACTATTGGCGGCATTGATAACCACCCCGCGGTGCCCAGCGCGTTGGGCGGTATCAATCATGGCCCAGGCAGTCAACGGGTTGACCAACATCATGGCACCTTGGTCGTCATTGACGGCGTTGCGAAGCGGGAAGCAGCTACTTGCCGACGCTATGGTGTATTCGGCCCAGGTGCCAAATTCGCCCTGCGCCGCACACGATACCCGCCGCCCTATTAGCAGTTGGCCAAACCCTGAGCCAGCCGCGACCACCACACCACATCCTTCAAAGCCAGGTGTGGTGGGCGGTTCGCGGCGCACTCCATAACGGCCACGCAAAAACATCAAGTCAGAAGGGTTGACCGCCGCTGTATGCATTTTCACCAACACCTGCCCGGCCCGTGGCGTCGGTACTGCCACTTCACGCACAAATAAGCCCTCAGGTCCATCAAACGATTCCAGGCGCAAGGCCTGCATATGTGTGGGAAGCGCCATAACCACTCTCCTGTTGTGACATTTCCCGCCTACGGTGTACCGTAAGCGGGAAGCCAAATGTATCAATCACCGATTATTCAATTATACGACTGAAGCCAACACCATAGTTACTGCTCCGTCAGCTACCGCCACCGTCCAAGAATTGTCGGTATGCGCCAGCACCTGGCCTGGCGTAGCGTGCGGAGCACCATCCACCAGCTGCACTTGCTGGACGACAGAAGTCGTCCCGTCAATGACCACTTTGGCAAGATGCCCAACAATCATCAATGACAAGACCTGGCGTTGGAACAGGTGTGCTGGCACATCCCACGCCAACAATTCATCGTCTGCACTAAATTGCGCGGCGTATGAGGCCCCTTCGGTCGATTGCAGCGTCCCTATATCTCCTGCGATGGCCCGTGCCATGCCCGCTTCGAGGGTGGCGGCAGTGACTTCAAACAAGCCCATCCTAATCCGCTCGGCAGTTAATTCGTGGGGAATGGGACGGGTTAATTGGCTCAATATCGGACCCGTATCAAACGAACCATCTGTCCAATGCAATGTCGCCGCAAAATTCGGCGCACCGTCGTAAATCGGCCGTAACGGATTCGGACCACGGTAGGCAGGTAACTGGGTCGGGTGCAAATTGACCGCACCCAAGCGTGGCACCGCCAATACTTCGGGGGGTAATAAATAGGGGAATGTAAACGAAATAATGAAATCAGGTGCCAATGCCGTCAGGTACGGTACGAGGTTTTTGACCTTCGTCGTAATCAACACCTCTTGATCGGGAGGGAGCTGGGGTATGATGTCGCGGTACGACGTGTTGCGGCGGGTCGAAGGCCCCGGTGTGGTAATCAACGACACCAATTGATGATTGTGGCGTTGGGCCCACCCTGATACCACGCCATAGGCAAAGGGCAACACATTGAAGGCTACAATGCGCAGGGATTGTTGGTGAGCGTCATTGCTCATATAGGTTCTTCTTTCATCCAAAATTCAAACTACTGCTATGCATCATACTGCAAGAAACCTGTTTCAGCCATCACCCATTCGCACGATTATTCATTGGCATTTCGTTGGGCGAAAACCCAGGCAACCCCAGCCTCGTGGGTGGCAAACAGACCATCGAGTTGGGCATCGTAGGCACGTTGCAACCATTCGCCGATTTGGGGACCTTGGGGGACACCGAGGCGCATAATATCTTCCCCACCTACCAAGGCCAGCGGTTTGCCGGCCAACACACCCAACGATTGTGCCAACGCGATGAATGGCGCACCTGTATTGACTGCTGGCAAGGGTGGACGCCCGCCGCCATCGGCACCGGTAATCCGACCCCACAAATCGATAGTAGCCGGTGACAGGCGTTGTGCCAAGCGTCGTACCATCCGTGGGGATGGCAGACCACTCACTCCCGCCATATGCTCACGCACCAAGGCTGTAACGGGTGCGTAATACCGCTCGGGGGCGTTGATGAGCGCCAAAAATTCCCGGGTAGGTTCAACACTGACTTGGGCATGCCCTGGACTGACAATCCGGCCGGCGGCGTTGTGGGTGGTCGTTGCGGGTTTGCCCAAATCATGGCATAAGGCCGCCAACATGAGGATAATCCGTTGCTCATCATCGCGGTCGGCACTGAGGCCCACTACGGCATTACAAACCCACAAGGTATGTTCCCACACATCCCCTTCGGGGTGGTCTGTGGTGTCTTGGACACACCCCACGGTTGCCGCAAGCATCGGGTAATAATCGAGCCAACCACACGATTGTAACGCGTATAATCCGGCACGTGGATTGTGGCTACGCAGTGCCCATTGTTGCCACTCGAGCCAGACCCGTTCACGGGTTAGGTGCGCTGCTCCTGGGCGCAAGGCCTGTGCCTGGGCAGCGGTATCGGCTGCAACCACAAAACCATATTGCCCCGCAAAGCGCATCAGCCGCAACACCCGCAATGGGTCATCGGCAAAAGCCTCGCTACAATGGCGCAACACCCCCGCCTGCATATCGGCGAGGCCACCACACGGGTCAACAAATTGCCCCGTCGCATCAATCATCATGGCATTGATGGAGATATCTCGGACCAAGGCGGCAGTGTGCAGATCGACCGTATCCGTCACATTGACATCAATCCAAACAGCATCCATCCGTAGCCGAATAATGGGTTTTTCTTGGCCAACAATCTTTGCCTGTGGAAACGCTCTGACAATCCATGCATTGACTTCCGTAATATTTGCATGGACGACTTCAATATCAATTTCTTGGGCAATCACCCCAACCACTGCATCACGCACGGCCCCACCCACGATGCGCCATGCACCTTGATGGGCATCGAGCAGGATGGTGATAGGGCGAATTCGCGCCATCAATATATCTATGATCGCAGGGGTTGGCGCATCCAACTCAATGAATCCCTTTCCGCCAAATTGCCGTATTCATACAATCTCGGTAATATGAGTATAATACCTTTGTCTCTATTTATACTTTAGGAGTGAACATGAGTAACGGAATTATGATGTATAGCACCACCTGGTGCCCTGATTGTCGTACCGCCAAACGGGTCTTCAACGAAGAGCAGATTGCCTACACCGAAATCGACATCGAAAAAGATCCGATTGCGCGTGATTTGGTGGTCAAGCTGAACGGCGGCAACCAAGTTGTCCCCACCATTGTGTTCCCCGATGGGTCGATGCTGGCAGAGCCTTCTGCTGCTGTCCTCAAAGAAAAAATCGCCAGCCTACGCTAATCGCCTGCCACAAAACCACCCCAATGCATTGACGTGCATTGGGGTGGTTTGTTTTACGTTTTTATTAAAGAACAGGGATTATTTCGATGATTTGATCGTGACCAGGTCCCACCGAAATAATAGCAATTTTGGCTGCGCACAGTTCCGCCAAGCGCTGTACATAGGCTTGGGCGGCGGCGGGCAAGTCTTCCCAACGCCGGACGTCTGGAGTCGGGGTCAACCACCCCGGCATTGTTTCGTAGATGGGCTCGACCAAGGCATAATCCTCGGGTTGCGTCGGTGGGTGATCGATTATTTCGCCATGCAAGCGATAGCCCACACAAATTGCAATTTCGGCGACTTCATCGAGTACATCGAGCTTGGTGATGGTCAACACATCAATCCCATTGAGGTTGACGGCATACCGCGCCGCCACCGCATCGAACCAACCAACACGGCGCAAGCGCCCGGTTGTCGTACCTACTTCGGCCCATGGTTTGCCCATTTGGCGCAAGGCATCGGCGGCGACACCATCGACTTCACTGGGGAATGGTCCCGACCCGACCCGGGTGGCGTAGGCTTTAAAGACACCCATCACATGATCGATGGCATTAGGAGCGATCCCCGCCCCTTGACAGGCACCTGCGATACCTGGCAACGACGAGGTCACAAAGGGATAGGTGCCATGGTCGATGTCGAGCAAAATCCCTTGGGCACCTTCGAGTAATACTGCTTCGCGACCACGAATTGCCTTTTGGACGGCAGGATAGACATCGGTGATATGTGCAGCCAACCGCTGCCCATACCCCAAATATTCGCTATACAAGGCCTCTAAATCAAATGGCTCGCTGGCGTAGTAGGTAGTGAATAAGCGGTTTTTGATCGACAACACGGCACTCAAGCGTTGACTCAACATGCTGGGATTGGTCAAATCAGCCATACGAATCCCAATCCGTGACATTTTGTCGGCATAGGCTGGGCCAATACCCCGCCCGGTGGTGCCGATTTTGGCGTCGCCCCGTAATTGCTCGTCGAGCCGATCTTGCAGGACGTGATATGGCATCACGACATGGGCGCGATCGCTAATACGTACATTGGAGACGTCGATGCCGCGTTGCATCAAGCCATCAAGCTCCGCAATGAAGTCTTTGGGGTCGATGACGGTGCCATTCCCGACGATATTGAGGGTGGCTGGCTCAAAAATGCCCGCCGGAATCATATGCAATTTGAACGTCCCATGACGATTAACAACCGTATGCCCCGCATTATTGCCGCCACCATAGCGTACGACTGTGGTGGCACGTGCCGCCAAAATATCGACGATGTGACCCTTGCCTTCGTCGCCCCACTGAGCGCCGAGTACCGCTACTACCGCCATTTGCCCGTTCCTTCCTGTCTGTGCAGAACCAACCACACAAAAAGCCCCGCGTGTGCAACCACAGTGTAGCCACGCATCGTATAATATTATAGAGTAATTTGAAAGGCACCACATGGATATCGCACTTATCACCATCATAGCGCAACTCATTTTCCTCGAAGGCATCCTGTCGATTGATAATGCGGCCGTGCTCGGGGCTATCGCCAACACACTGCCCAACAATAAACCCATCCCCTGGCCCGCCTGGCTGCACTTCATGAGTCATTGGAGCCATCGTGCGCTAGGCACCCAACGCGCCGCCGCCCTCAAAGTCGGCTTAGTGCTCGGGTATGTGCTCCGTGGGATAATGTTGATCCTGGCAGCCTGGATTATCACTGTCCCGTGGCTCCGAATTAGTGGAGCGATTTATCTGGTCTATTTGGGGATCCACTACTTTGGCGAAAAATATGCTTCAACTGAGGAAGAGGGGCATGGCGGTCGTGAGTCCAACAAACCTGTGCGGGGCTTTTGGATTACGGTTGCCATTCTCGAATTCACCGACTTGATTTTTAGCATCGACAACGTGATTGCCGCAGTTGCCTTGTCTAACAAAATCTGGGTGGTCATGCTCGGCGTTGCGATTGGCATTATTTTGATGCGCTTTGCCGCTGTGTTGTTTAGCCGCCTGATTAGCTGGGAACCAGCCTTCGAAAGTAGTGCGTTTTTGTTGCTTTTTGCCATTGGCGGTGAATTACTCCTCAATGATTTGTTTCATTTCCATCTGAGTGAGATGCAACAATTTGCGATTTCGGCAGGGATTTTGTTGGGGACATTGATGGTTTCACGGACGTTTCTCAAAAAACCAATTTATGTTGGTCTCAAACCATTTCGCTGGGTTTTTTATATCATCACAGTAACGGTGAATTGGGTTATCAACCTACTCCTGTCACCATTTCGCATCATCCAAAAAAAGCGCACGGGGCAGTAAATATCTGCGAACCCGTGCGCCGCCACAATTACATTACCCCATTTGTTGATAGCCAGGCACCGTCAAGAATTCGACAAATTCAGGACTTAACACCAATAAATCCAGCAAGGTCATCGCTTGTTCGAGCCGCGGACCAGCCAAACGCTCCTGCAATTTTGCCATTTCTTCATCGCGAATCTGTTTGTATAATGCGGCGGTGACGGGGCGTCCATCGGCAAGCGTGGCATGGTGGTGAATCCATTGCCAGAGTTGTGATCGCGAAATCTCTGCCGTTGCGACATCTTCCATCAAATAATTAATTGCCACAGCCCCACGCCCACCAAACCACGCTTCGATATATTGCAACGCCACACTGATGTTGTTGCGAATGCCCGCTTCGGTGATATCGCCCGTGGGAATCATCAATAAATCTGCCGCCGTGATTTGCACGTTGGGGACTTGGGCGATTTGATTGTCGCCCTTGAAGGCATTGCTAAAGACTTCTTGGACCGCAGGCACCAACCCCGGGTGCGCCACCCACGCGCCGTCAAACCCTTGTTGCGCTTCACGTTGCTTGTCGGCCCGTACATTGACCAATGCGCGTTCGTTGGCTTCGACATCATCACGACGGGGAATAATTGCCGACATCCCCCCCATGGCGTGGGCACCACGACGATGGCAGGTCGCCGCCACTAATTCAGCTGCAGAGCGCAAAAAGTGCACCCCCATGGTGACTTGCGCACGATCGGGCAACACAAAATCATCGCGATGATTAAACGCTTTGATGAAGCTATAAATGTAATCCCAACGACCATGATTCAGCCCGCTCGAATGATTGCGCAATTCGTACAAAATTTCGTCCATCTCGAACGCCGCCAAAATATGCTCAATCAGCACCGTGGCACGTATCGAGCCTTGGGCAATGTTGAGTCGGTCTTGGGCATAGACAAACATGTCATTCCACAGACGCGCTTCGAGGTGATGTTGTAGTTTGGGCAGATAAAAATAGGGACCACTGCCACGGGCAAGTAATTCTTGGGCGTTGTGGAAAAAATAAAGCCCAAAGTCAAACATCCCACCAGAAACCGGTTTGCCGTTGTAGGTCACGTGTTTTTCGTCGAGGTGCCAGCCACGCGCCCGTACTGCCAGCACCGCAGTTTTGTCATTGAGACGATAGGTTTTGCCTTCAGAAACGAGTTCGATGGTGCGGCGAATGGCATCGCGAAGATTTATTTGTCCTTGGACGATGTTATCCCAGAGCGGCGCATTGGCATCTTCGAAGTCGGCCATAAAGACGTTGGCACCCGAATTGAGGGCATTGATGACCATTTTGCGATCAACGGGGCCGGTAATTTCGGTTCGTCGATTACGAAAGTCTGCGGCCGGAGGCACTACCCGCCATAAACCCGAGCGGATATGTGCCGTCGCCGGATCAAAGTCCGGGAGGCGGCCAGCTTTGAGTTCGTCCCAGCGTTGTTGACGGCGCGCCAACAGTTCTTGACGACGGGGCTCAAACCGTTCGACTAATTCGCCGACAAATGCCATCGCCTCTGGTGTCAAAATCGTATCGTAGCCGGGGCGCAGCGCACCATGAATTACAAGCGGGTTAATCATCGCACAGCCTTTCATTGAAGGTCACTACCATCATTCGCAAGACTGAATGTCTCCAAACGCAACACATTCGCGACCGGGCATTCAAGTTCACACAACTAACGCTTCAGTTGCGACAATCGCCATATTGAGTTGACTGCCGAGCTGGCGGAATTGAGCCACCCACAATATGGCGTCGTGATTCCCTTGGGTTGCAGACGTGCACATCAAGGCATAATCACGTTGCCATACTACATTATAGTTGTTTTGCACCATCCACAAGTCCACATCAATTCCTTGAATAATTTCAACTAAACCACTCATGGTCCGGAGTAACTCAGGATGGCAGGGAGTCGCGACAAGTTGGACTGCCATCTGGTGGAGTGTTTGGGTATATTCGTAGGCCAAAACGGCTTTGTCGAGCACAACACCTGACTGCGTTGCCGCTTGCAACACAACGCGTAATTGTGCCGTGTCGACAGGATTTTGCTGCAACGCCTGGCGAATGTCGGCGTGAATCGCCATGGCTGCAGGCATTTGCAATTCTGGCGGCAATGGCACCGTCATGCGTTGCAAAAATCGCACCACATTGGCATGCTGCACATACAATTGCCGGTATTGTTGCACCACGCGCTCAACCACACCATGTAACATTGTGGTCAAAATCGTGCGTTGCTCATCACGGAAAATCGAGCGTAACGAGTAATCAAAGCGCCCGAGTTCACTATGCATCGCTTGGAGCAACGCGTCATGATTGTTGCGCTGGATTGCATCGGTGATATGGTTGAGCAGGCGCGAATAACGATCTGGCTCGGCACGAACGCCACCAGCCAACACTTGCTCCCCCATCAAAACCACGCCATACACAAATTGCGCCGCTTCCCCAGTCAACAACGACGTCACTTCTGATACCCCGATCACCACCTGCATTTGATCCACTGTCCATCGTTGTTGTGTGCGACGGGTGATGCGATGCAAATACACCACGTCACTTGGCAGTGTGTCGACAAACAACGCCGTCAAGGCATCGTGAGCACAAATATCAGCTAGCGAAATTTTTAGGGGCTGGACTTGTTGGGCGTATAACTCAGCCACGGTTACCCCCGTGTTGCTGACAATTTGTGCCAATTGCTCATGGAATCCTTCTTCAATGTCGAGTTGCATCGTTTGTTTGGCCAGCTGCATCATGCGCGCTGCATAGCGCAGCACTTGGATTGTCTCAATACCACTCGGGTCATAGAAAAACCAGGCACAACTCGTGAAACTTTGCATCAACTGGCGTTGTAATTCGAGCAACGCAAGGGCCGGCCAATGTGGTGTATCGTGGGCATGTTTTTTCAAAAACTGTGAGACGGCTCCCTCACGCGAATCATTGATAATCTCGATATAGGCATCACGGGCATGCCACGGGTTGGTAAACACCCGTGATGCTATTTGTTCCCATTGGGCATCTATTTCGGTCCGGGCCCATTCGAGCGCATTCCGGAGTGGACCCCGCCAGGCTTGATTCCAACCTACGGCACCACCTGTATGACAGCCACAGTCACTCCGCCACCGTTCCACGCCGTGGACACAACTCCAGGAGCTTTGCTCGACGATTTGCACCTCGTATTGGGGAGGAGTCAACGCCAAAAACTCACCGTATACGGTTATCCTGGCCAGTCCGGTGTTGTGCATATGATGGAACGCATATGCCAACGCCATTTCTCCGTGACGATGATGATGACCATAGGTCTCGCCATCGGTAGCGACATGTGCCAAGTGTGGCGTGGTCGCATCGGCTGGGACATTCCCCAACAAGGCCTGGGCAAGCGCATCACCGTTGCCCAGCAGGCCTTGAAAGGCAATCGATTGTGCTACGGACCCATTGTAAAAAAAGATCGCTATTTGGCGGCCGGAGGGGAGCTTCACGCAATACGGCACAGTCGTATCAATCCCCTCGCCGGACAACTCTTGCCAGTGATCCTCGCCGAGTAGGCGAACCCGCACCGCTTGATGGGGTGCGAGTACTGTAAAACGCACACCGTATTCGGCCAAGGCTTCGAGGGAATCAGTACACACTGCCGCTTCGGGGAGCCACATCCCTTCGGGATCACGCCCAAAATGATGACGGAAGTCAGCCACACCCCACGCCACTTGGGTACGACGGTCGCGGGGGGTGGCTAGCGGCATGATGATATGCCCATACGCTTGCCCTATTGCCGGACCATGACCACCAAACCGCCCTTGACCTTCTTTGTCTGCCGCCAAGATTCCGGCATATGTCACTGGTTCGGCTTGCGCGAGCCAGCGCATCAGCGTTGGTCCCACATTGAAACTCATCCAGGCATAGTTGTTGATGATATGTTGGATCCGCCCTTGGTCATCGAGGATGCGTGCTGCCGTGTTTGGCGCATAGCATTCTGCAGTAATGCGGGCATTCCAATCATGATAAGGAGCAGCTGTTGGTTGCAAATCAATTGCATCCAGCCATGGATTTTCACGCGGTGGTTGATAAAAGTGGCCATGCACACAGACAAATCGTGTCACGATTGCATCCTATGGTACCCCGACGGGATGGAGAGATTGCGAATGAACGGTTTATTCCACTACCGGCGCAATAAATACCACGGTCAACGGGGGCATGTGTACCAACGCGGAATACGGCATGCCATGACATGGCACCGCTTCTACTGCAATTTCGGCACGCATACCACTCCCACCGTATTGATTGTCGTCGCTATTGAGGAGTACCTGCCACAGACCACCAAAAGGCAACCCAATGCGGTAATGGTGGCGGGGGACTGGTGTAAAATTGCACCATACGACGACATTGCGCACCCCAGTACCACCCCGGCGCAATGCAATCACCACGCTCTGATCAGCATCGTCACAGGCGATCCAATGGAAGCCCCACGGGTCAAAATCCAACTGGTGCAAGGCGGGCTCGACAATATGTAAATGATTCAAATCACGCACCAAGGCATTAATGCCACGGTGCATGGGGTCTTCGAGCACAAACCAATCGAGCTCACGCTCATGCGACCATTCGCGCCATTGGCCGATTTCTCCGCCCATAAAGAGCAGTTTTTTACCGGCCTGTGCATACATATAGCCATACATCACCCGTAGATTGGCAAATTGTTGCCAGCGATCACCGGGCATTTTGGCGAGCAGGGCGCCTTTGCCATGGACGACCTCGTCGTGAGACAACGCCAAGGTAAACTGCTCACTGGCCGAATACAGCGACCGGAAGGTCAAATTGCTGTGGTGAAAACGGCGGTGCACTGGGTCGTTGCTCATATACTTCAAGGTATCGTGCATCCAGCCCATGTCCCACTTCATGGCAAAACCGAGACCACCGCTGTCAGTTGGACCTGATACCATCGGCCACGCCGTTGATTCTTCGGCAATCATGACTACTCCCGGATAGCATGTGCGCACTTGGTCATTGAGGTGGCGTAACAATACAATCGCATCGATGTTTTCACGGCCACCATATGCGTTGGGAATCCACTCGCCTGCCTTGCGTGAATAATCAAGATAGAGCATCGAAGCCACCGCATCCACCCGCAACCCATCGATGTGATAGCGCTCTATCCAAGAAATCGCACTGCTAATCAAAAAGCTGCGGACTTCGTGGCGCCCATAATTAAAAATATAACTGCCCCAGTCAGGATGATAGCCTTGGCGCGGGTCAGAATGTTCGTACAAATGCGTGCCATCAAATAGTGACAACCCGTGGGCATCGACGGCGAAATGGGATGGCACCCAGTCGAGGATTATCCCAATGCCGTGTTGGTGCAGGTAATCAACAAACCCCATGAAATCGTGTGGAGTCCCAAATCGACTGGTTGGGGCATACAACCCAACAGTCTGGTAGCCCCACGAGCCATCAAAAGGAAATTCCATGATCGGCAATAATTCCACGTGGGTATAGTTCATCGCTACCAAATAGTCGGTCAATTTGCGGGCAGCATCGGCATACCCCAACCACGACCCATCGGGATTGCGCATCCACGAGCCCAAATGCACCTCATAGATACTCATGGGGGCATGAGTGACGTCGTACCCCCGCCGCGCCTGCATCCAGTCAGTGTCGTGCCATTGATAGGTCGTTAAATCGGTGACGACCGAGCCCGTCTGGGGGCGAAACTCAGCCGCGGTGGCACACGGGTCCGCTTTTTCGAGCCAATCACCCGATTGTGTTTCGATGGCGTATTTATAACAACACCCCACCGGCACATGCGCAAAAAAATTCGCCCATAGGCCAGACGCTCCTTGCGGGTACAACGTAGTAACCCCCCGTTGCCAGCCATTGAAATCACCAATCACATGCACGGCACGCGCACTGGGTGCCCATACCGCAAAATGCACACCAGTTACCCCCTCGCGTGCACAATAAATTGCGCCGAGTCGTTCGTGGAGTGCAAAGTGTGAACCCTCGTTGAACAAGTAAAGATCATCTTGACTCAGCAGGGTCGCGCCATGCAATTGCGTCGGCATACGGGTCCCCAATCATAACTAACGACTGACAATCGCATCACGAACGGCAGCGTAAAAAGGATCAAGCGTCGCTACCGCTTGCAAATCATTTAAACCTACAGGATCACGTGGGTTGACGAGCGCTTTGGCCCACCCGCGCAAAAAGCGGGCACTGGTCAAACCATCATCTTGCTTCAATGCCATGGTGCTAAACTGCACCACATTATCAAATATTGTCACACGGAACTCGTCAATTGACGAGTCGGTGGCCGCATCGATGCCTTCGGCAATCGGGCCGGCAAACCACTTGCCTTTGGGATTGGCGGCATCTTTGGCACCGACCGCACGCAACATGGTGACTGCCGCATCATAATCACCATAATAGACCGCAGACAAAAACGGAAATGCGTCGTCTGTTTGCGGCTTACGGATCGCTGACCAATGCGTCAGTAATGCCACATTCCATTTGTCTGCGTCTGTCGTCGGAGCACTGATGGTGGGCAATAATTTGGTCACCATGTTCCAGCGTTGGGCTTTGGCGTAATCAATTGCTTTTTGGATGGTGGCGTCAGTTGATGCAATGAGCTTTTGCTCAACAAAATTTATGCCGTCCCAGGTATACACCTTGTCGGTATAGATTCGGACACCACAGGCATAGCAAAACACATAATAATCAGTATCATCACCGATCACGTCTTGTACGCCGTCCCCATTGACATCCATTACTTTCAGCGCACCACCACCGGCATCAGAGTGGGTTTCAAGCGCTGATTTAAGGGTTTTGCCATCAAACGAAAAGACCGTCCCAAAGCTACTGTGCGCCCCTACCCCGCCATACACAATAAACAACGAATGTGTTTGGTCGGGGTTTGGCAATAATTGGATATCACTAATATATTCCATATTGGTATAGTCATAATGACTGACTTCGACAAACGTTGTGCCGTTTTTTTGGTAGATAGTCAACGGATGCGGATCATCCATATTTTCCATCATGCCTTTACTAATGGTCGCAAAAAATTGGCCATCACCACTTTTGGAAAGGGCGACAACAATGATTTCACCTTGGAGCGATGCGGTTAATCCCGACGCATCGGGAGTCGCCGTGGCTGGCATCTGGGCAATGGTCGTGGCAGCCAACGCCGTAGCATCGGGTGCATCGGCATTACTCGGTGTCGACGTCGGCAACATAAACTGCGTCGGCGTCATGACGGCAAGTTCGGCAGTCGCTTGTGCGGTCAGCGCAGGAGTATCGGTCATCCCTTGTGACACCGGAATATCGGTATGTATTGGAGATGCAATTGGTGCATTTGGGGTTTCCGTTTGGGCTGGCGAGGTCACACTACACGCTACCAACAATACACTTACTACTGCTATTCCCACCAATCTCCGGCGCATTGTGTTGTCCTTATCCACAAACTAATTTCAATAACCCCAAAATGTGACAGGCATACAATTTAATACGCTATTCTTTCGTCCATCTTACATTGTTTCCTGAATCACATGCATTTTTCACGAGACTAGGAACGATACAATAAATCAATCATACCGCACAATAGAGCAAATACATAGCCATCATTACATCCAATGAACCATGCATTCCGTCGGTCAAAATATTATTTACGTAAGCACACCATTGCACACCAATCTACGGTAAGGTGTTGCTCGTCATCCCATTGCATCTGATTCATTTTCCCCTAAAAAGTCCCAAGCAGAAAAATAAGCATCACGAAAGTGTAAATACGGTACCATTATGCGCAATGCCGCCCGCCAAGTACCGCATCCTGCGGCATAGTGTAATAACGGACAAGGCCCAGTGAGTGGTCCCACTCCAGTTGATTGAGACTCGTACGGGCATCGGAAAATCAAACGGTGTTTCGCTGCCATCGGGCTGGATGATTTTGCTTTGAACTGGCGTACCCACATTCAAATCAAGCGCCACTACATATGCGACAAATCACACCCACAAGGCGATTACCCACCCCAGCACATAGAGCAACCCGAAGCGCATATGGAGTACTGCCGTTTGGCGTAACACGGGTTGCAACGCTGCCGGGTCGACTTCGCGACCGGCAATCCCCATCAACTTCCAGGCCAAGGGGAGCATAATCAGCGTCACCAAGGTTGGCCATGGCGCCACGCCAAGCGCCACCAGCACCCACTGACTCACAAACGTGCCTCCCACGAGCACGTAATACTCGATACGGGCACCGTCACGCCCAAAAATCGTCGCTAACGTGCGTTTGTGGTTGATTCGGTCAGTATCGATATCGCGCAAATTGTTGGCATGCAAAATTGCCGCTACGACAAATGCGACGGGCAACGACACCCACACGGCCGGCCATGCCACCGTGGGAATTTGCAAATAATACGAACCGAGCACCATCACCGGCCCCATAAAAATAAAGACGGCGATTTCGCCCAACCCCACATACGCCAAGGCAAATGGACCCGCCGTATAAAAATAGCCGACTGCTACGCTACATAGCCCCAACCAAAAAATAAACGGTCCCGTCACTGACACCAAATAAAGGCCAATCGCGGCACCGATGCCGAACGCACAGATCCCCGCCCAAAAAATCTGAGTTGGCGTGAGGTCACCACGGAGTAGCGCTCCACCTGTCCCTTTGACGGCCGGGGTATCGGTCCCTTTGCGGTAATCATAGTAATCATTCATGAGATTGGTTCCGCCTTGGATGGCGATCGAGCCAATCAACGCCAAAATCAACAGCCACCAATTCAATCCCACGTGCTGGGCGGCAATGGCAGCTCCCAACAACACCGGCACAATGGCGGCGGTGTAACTCCACGGACGCACGGCGCCCCACCAGGTTCGTACCACCGACATACGCGACTCCTTGACTGTATATTGCCACGGCACCACCAGCCGGGCCACTTCATCGAGGACAACGGTCACTACCCACCCCAACCCTGCAATCACACAGACTGCCGCCATCATGTCGGCAATGGCATATAACTCGTACGATTGCCAGATCCGATAACCGATGCCGTCATTGGCACCGACAAATTCCACACCAACAATCAACGTCAAGGCAAACCCCATTGCCAGCTTCCAGCCTTCGACAATCGCCGGCAAGCTCGCGGGCAAGGCGACGGTGCGAAACACCGTACGTTGGTTGGCGCCAAACACGCGAGCCGCCTCAAAATAACGCTGGTCGATTTGCAAGACACCCCCGATGGTATGGATGACTACCATCAAAAAAACACTGACCGCCACTGTGGCCACTTTGCTCACTTCGCCGATGCCCAACACCACAATCACCAACGGCAACAGCGCAATTTTCGGCACAGGGTACAACATCGTCGCCAAAGGGCGCACCAACGCCAACACCGTGCGATTAAGGCCACTCCAAATCCCTAATAGGGTACCTGGCAGCGCCCCAATCAAGAACCCCAATCCAATCCGTTGGCTACTCACCAATACATCGTGTTGCATACTGCCATCACGCAGGGCTTTGGCAAGCGCAACGACGACTTCACTGGGTGGGGGGATAAACACGCGATTGAGCAGACCGAGTTGGACGGCACCTTCCCACAATACCAACAACAGCAGCGGCGAAAGCCACGTCAACCAGCGACTCTGGTTCATAGCGTGACCTCCTCGTGCAGTTGCGCTTCGACTTCGCGACGGATGAGTTGCCAAATGGTCGTAAAGGCCTGCATAAATGCGGGTTGGGCACGGATTTCGTCGAAACTCTGGCCGTGTGTTACCGCGGGGGTGACGTCAGCAATAATCCGCCCCGGCCGCGCCGACAACACCACCACGCGGTCACCCACCAACAACGCTTCGTCGATTGCATGGGTCACCAGCAACATACTGCGACATAACCCTTGCTGGCGCAAATCGACCAGTAATTCTTGCATCAACACCCGGGTCTGGGCATCGAGGGCTGCAAATGGTTCGTCGAGCAACAGCAGGTCGGGGTTGACCGCCAACGCCCGAGCAAGCCCTACCCTTTGTTGCATCCCCCCCGATAACTGATGGGGATACGCATCGATAAAGCGTTGTAACCCCATCCGTTCGCTCCATTCGCGGGCGGCTGCGCGGCATTGCGGTGGGGTCGCACCACGAGTCATCAATCCGTAACTGATATTGTCGGCCACCGACAACCACGGAAAGAGCAACCCTTGTTGAAATACCATCGCTAATGTAGCTGGGCGTGAAAGTTGCACTTCGCCGTTGGTGGCCTTTTCGAGCCCTGCCAATACGCGCAACAGGGTCGTTTTGCCACACCCACTCGGCCCCACCACACACACCGCTTGATCAGCAGCCAGTGTCAATGAAAGGTCAGAAAGGGCCACCACGCCATTGGCGTAGGTGACCCCGAGATGCGCAAATTCGACAACTACACCGCTGTCCATGACCGCGCCTACTTTCCGGCGACGCTCGCCACCAAGTCGGTATTAATCAGTGTGGCGATGTCTAAATCTTTGTCGTATTCCAACAACCCACGTTTGCGGAAGTACTTCTGCAATGCACTCAAATCATTGACCGGAATCGTCCCTGAGGCATCGTATTGTGCGGTGGCTGCCCGTACGACAACGCTGGCAGGAACCTTGGTGTATTTTTCCATGATGGCGGCTAATTCCGGGGACATATAATCACCTTGCAAATCAGCACAGGCCTTGAGATAGGCGCGGATGAAGCCTTGTGAGGTTGCTTTGTCTGCCAACATCGACTCACCCATATACAGGTAGGTCGCATCAAAGCCATTGATGAAATTGTTGGACAAAATCGCGACTTGGCCTTTGTCCATCGCAATGGTGGCCAGTGGCTCGCCAAGGATGGCGGCATCGATCGAATTGTTGGCCAAGGCTGCAGGTACATCTTTGAATGGCACTGTCATGACTTCGACATCATCGACGGTCAAACCACCTTGGCCGAGTGCTTCGTTCAACCAATATTCGGTAGCGGCACCTCTGGCATTGATGGCGACTTTTTTGCCCTTGAGGTCGGCTACTTTGGTGATTTCCCCTTTGCGAGCCGCACTAATCACCAGTGGGCTGGTGATGGGGGGCTTTTCGCTGTGCATGGGTGCCACAATCGAAAACTTGACACCCCGGGCTGCTGCGTTGAACAATCCTGCGCCAGCCCCACCCA
>CALQBW020000020.1 GCA_943328915.2 Singulisphaera sp. GP187
GGTACCGTGCCAAGAACTTGCGCTGCCATTATAATAATCACCTTCGTCACGGGCATTGGTATCACGGGCATTGCCATCACCGCCCATGGTGGCATTATTGACAAAATCATATTGGCCGGCGATTTTCGCCCCAGTCACCACCCCACCGACCTGGGATAATCCCAAGTCAGGATGGGGCGTAATACCGGTATCTAATACGGCTACCACGGCACTGTTACCCGACGCACCTTGGTTCCAGGCACCAATTGCATCGACACCATAATACGTGGTGCCGCCAACGGGTGTTGATGGAGAAAAATAGTGCCATTGGCTGGGGTATTCGGGATCATTGGGAACCGCAGTGATTTGTGCGATGACATCTGGTTCGACATTCACCACATCAGGAATGTTCTTCCAAACTGTTTGTAATTGGGCAATTTCGGCACGGCTCACAAACCGATCTACTTTGAGCACAACACGCGTCCCATTCATGGCCCGCTTATATGACGCACGCGACAAGCCATTCTGTTGAGCAGTATCACCAAATTGACGCCAGAATATGGTATCAACCGCGGAGCGTGTCGCAGTGGTTTTGAGCGTAACAACCATTTGATCGGTAAACGGTGTCGTATCAGTTACCGCACTAATACCTCGTTCTTCGGCCGACGCCATTGCCGGCGCGAGCAAACCAAGCAACAACAGCACGGTTATTACTGTGTTCATTTGTATCCGTCCGCGAAGTGCCATAGCTATCTACCCTTCATGGTGAAACCATTGTGCAACTACTATCTGCGTACCCGACGTTTTGCAGTTGCTTTTCGTTCCACCGAATCTATTTCCCTGAATGCTTTTTTGCCAAATCGTAATATATTTCTTACACTGTAACACCATTCACGGTAGACCACAAACCCAAAATTAAATGTTATTCAAATCAACGCTGATTCTCTATTTCAACGCTAATCAATGGTCGCAAGATGTCATCTTGCTATGGAGTCGCAGATTTTTCATGCGCAATCATTGCGGGCTCGCGAAGGTCCAAGGAGAAGATTTCACCTTACATGCACTGCGCCAAATCGCCATATTCCGTCACGCAAGCGATACACGCGTTTGCGTGCCCACAGCGTAATCCTCCACAACACATCCAATAATCCATGGCATTCCAAAAACACTTTTATTGATACTTCTGTGGTTGGAGTGAATTGATGTAAATGACGTTTATGGCTTTGGGATAGGGTATTTTTCATATTACAAATAGGATCTTCGTCGGTACAATGTTTAATGGGGCAAGGTGATCAGGGCCTACATTCATTCGTTATCGTTGTGTAACCAACTACACGAGTGCGTAGACAACAGTCAGTGGTACACTGAAAACAAGGTTTTATCGACACGTTATGGTTAGAAAATATGCCAATGCCTGCCCTCTTACACACACCAACACTTTCACTCCATACCATTGATAGTACGGCGGTCAATCAAATACAGGCTTGGAAATATGATGGCATTATGGCTCGCTACAACTTCAGCGATGATCCATTTGAACAACAGTGGATTTGTCGCCCGCAAACCGGGCATTGGCAAGTCCGCGATGCCCAAAATGAATTAACTGGATTTGCCATCATTGGGTCAAATGCCCAAACCGCGGGGATTCACTATCAAGCCCATGCCATAGATCTGCTCGCCGGTCTCCGTCCCGAACTTATCGGCCAACGCCGTGGGTACGAGTTCATCACCCAAGTGATTTCCCATGCAAAAAAACTCTACCCGGGCAAGCGCTTACGCACCAGCATCCCCAGCATGCATTTGCCCGCACTTGCAACCTGGCAGCGGGCCGGTTTTTTTCCGGAATACGCCGTAATTTCCGCAGATAATACCCCGTATGTCGTGTTGCTGACGTAACGTTGTAGATTAAAAAATACGTGAATCACGCAAACGCGACCTACGGATACTCCTTACCAGTGGCATTACATGGAACCTGAGGTGCCATGCAATGACGTTCATTCACTGTGATGTGACAGGGCGTATTTTTGGCAGAATTATAATCTACTTGCGCCCATCTATATGACGCTCCTTTGCCATAATGGCATTTTACGCAAATCCTTCTCCCAAAAAAACAATTTTGCACCCATATCGGATGTACCACTCACTGCTGCCCTACATGCCATGAATCATCGCCCACGCAAATGTGTTCACGACCAATTAGCACAGGTTTCATTTATTTTTTATCTGATATAAATTAATAAAAAGCCATAACAAACATGATAATATATTCGAAAATTTTACATAAAAATATACATAATACTTATATTGTAAATATGTATACGTGTTATAAAATACGATATATATTGTTTTTATACACAATAAAAAATAATCATTAATGGCACTACAATGATAAAAAACATATTTATGTTTATTATAATAATCATACTATAAAATCATGTTTTTTAATTACTTAAAATTTATTTTTTGAATTTTTAATTAGCTAAATAATTATTTTGCAAATACTTGACTTTGCGAATTTTGCATATATACTCTTATCACAGTTACATATAAATTAATAGGGTAACTCAAAATATGTGTATGGAAGGAATTCACATGCCGAAGCACGCAGTTAAAGTCAAAACCGGTCCAGCGGGAGCCGGAGCGTATTCACAGATAATCCGCGCGGGGGATTTTGTGTATTTGTCAGGGCAAGCCCCATTAGACCCTTCCAGCAATGAATTAGTGGGCACCACCATCGAAGAACAAACCACGCGTGTCCTCGAAAACATCAAACTCCTGCTCGCCGATGCCGGCGCGCAAATGAAAGATGTGATCAAACTGACCGTTCATTTATCTGACATGGCGTCGCGTGCGGGCTTCAACGCCGTTTCTGACAGCTACTTCCCTGACCCAAAACCAGTGCGTACGTTGGTAGGAAGTTCGCTCGTTTTTAAAGGTATGTTAGTCTATGTCGAAGTCATAGCATATATTGGCTCCTAAAAAACCACAACACAATCACTAGGGGCAGCAATGTAATACCATTGACGAAAAGACCACGCATATCTGCGTGGTCTTTTCGTGAGTCCGCATACTTGTTTGGCGTGCTAGGGGCGCCTGATTTCTCTATCAACCATCACCATAACTCCATTCGGTGTCTTTTCGTGTATCAGCGGGTACGATGAATGTCTGGCGTATGTCACTACCAAAGTCGATTTGTGGGCGCAGGTTTTGCTCGCGTAGTTGGTATAATCAATTGAGTTTCTCAAATCCCAATCAACCGCTACCAATGAAAGGCATCATCATGCCCAAACAAGCAATTCATGTCAAAAACGGCCCCCAGCCTGGAGGCGCGTATTCACCGGTGCTCCGCGTCGGAGATTTCGTGTTCGTGTCGGGGCAAGCCCCTATCGACCCTGCCAGCAACGAAATCGTCGGCACCACCATCGAAGCACAAACCGTACGCACCCTCGAAAACATCAAACTCCTGCTGGCAGCTGCCGGAGCCGAAATGAGCGATGTGGTCAAAGCCACCGTGCATTTGTCTGACATGGCGTTGTTTGACCGCTACAACGCAGTCTATGCCAGCTACTTCCCTGACCCCAAACCGGTACGCACCACCGTAGGCAGCCAGCTCGACGGCTTCATGGTCGAAATCGACGTCATCGCCTACCTCGGAGCCTAAGCATGTACGACACACTCATCCGGGGTGGCACCTTGATTGATCCCAGTACCAATCGTAATGGGCGCTTCGACGTGGCGATGCGGCGTGATCGCATCGCCGCTGTGGCGCCGCATATCGCACCCGAAAGCGCCCGCAGCGTCATCGATGCCACCGGGTTGCTGGTACTCCCAGGCCTGATCGACGTCCACACCCATGTCTATCACGGCGTCACCTATTGGGGAATCGAGCCCGATGCCATAGCCGCCCGCAGTGGGGTGACGACATGGGTCGACGTGGGGTCAGCGGGTGCCTACAACTTCGCCGGTCTACGTGAATTTGTGATGCGCCGATGCGATGTACGGATTGTCACCTTTCTCAATATCTCGGGGGTGGGGTTGACAGCGCCGTTTGGCGAACATTTCAACATCGAAAACTGCGACGTCGATTTGTGTTGTCGCATGGTCGATTTACACCGCGACATCATTATCGGCATCAAAGCCCGTATCGAAGGCAAAACAGTCGGTGACAATGGGCTCGAGCCGTTGCGCCTGGCCCGTCAAGCCGCCGACCGCTGTGGCTTACCGTTAATGGTGCATATTGGTTCGGGGCCACCGGAGCTCGATGCCGTGCTTGAGTTCCTCAAACCAGGCGATATTTTGACGCATTGCTTCACCGGCGGCACCATGCGCGTCACTGCCGGCGATCATCGCCCCCATGCCAGTATTTTGGCAGCCGCCCAACGGGGTGTGATTCTCGATGTGGGGCATGGGGCAGGCTCGTTTGACTTTGCGGTGGCCGAAGGGATGCTGGCGGCGGGACTCGCGCCCGACGTTATTTCGACCGACATGCATCAATTGAGCGTGCATGGACCGATGTTTGACTTGCCCACCTGTATGAGCAAATTCCTGGCCATGAATGTACCACTCGAAACGGTAGTGCAGGCCGTCACATCCCGCCCAGCCCAAATCCTCGGCTTGACTGATGTGGGGACGTTACAGGTAGGCGCATATGCCGATGTGGCGTTGTTACGCATGCACCAAGGAGAGTTCCATTTTTATGATATTGCCATGGCGAGTCGCATCGGTAGCCAATTGTTGCGGTGCGAACAGACCATCCTCAATGGCCGACTGATGCCACGTCGGCCCGACCCGGTGCCAGCACCATGGATTGAATTGCGGCCGTACCAACGCGAAATTCAAGAACGTGGACATACACCTGATCAAATGGTCCCTTAGCCCGGACAAAGGTGGTATCAATGAATTCCTGGATCAATGCTGAGCAATTTATAGGGACACAAATCCGCCTCGACACCCTCGACTATATTGCGCATCGCGATGGGCTGATTGCCGCCGGGGCCGATACTCGGATTTGGGATTATATTTTGTTTGCCCCTGCCGATACCCCGGCAGGGATGGATGCGCATATCAGCGAAATTGTTCGTCGCCGTGATGCAGGGCTCGAAGTGCCGTATGTCATCGTGCGCCAGCTCGACGATTCGATTGTCGGACTGACGCGCTTCCTCGAGTTGCGTCCAGCCCACCGCAGCCTTGAATTGGGCACATGGCTCAACCCCCAAGTCCATGGTGACGGCAGCAACGTCGAAGTCAAGTTATTAATGTTGGCGTATGCATTTGAATCGCTCGACTGTATCAGAGTGCAAATCAAAACCAATGCAAATAACACAGGTGCGCAGCGTTCGCTCGAAGCGTTAGGTGCGACATACGAAGGTTGTTTGCGCAACCACATCATTACCCCGGATGGCAGTATCCGCGATTCGTTTTATTATTCGATTCTTGACCGCGAATGGCCGACAGTCAAGACCAGATTACAGCAACGGCTTCACAAGCATCACCATGAAGGAGGCGATATATGACCCTTTTTATTTCCAAGCTACTGGCAAAAAGTCGCTATCTTGTTGGCTTGGCCGTCCTCGGCGCATTTATTGGGATGGTCGCGTTGTTGGTTTACGGCGTTTGGGATGTATATCATCTTGTGTATACAACTATTGCCGCCAACGAATACGACGGTATCGGCAAAAAACTGACCTTTGGCTTCATCGAGGCGATAGACACATTCTTGCTGGCAACCGTTTGTTACATCACCGCGCTAGGGTTGTACGAATTGTTTGTGGATGATCGCCTCGAACTGCCGAGTTGGCTGACCATTCGTACCCTCGATGATCTCAAAAATAAACTGACCAGTGTGATTATCGTATTGATGGCGGTAGTGTTTCTCGGGCAGGTCGTGAGTTGGGACGGCGAGCGTGATTTATTGCGCATTGGCGCACCAATCGCCCTTGTCATCGCATCGTTGACCTGGTTTTTACGCCAAAACAGCAAACACACCCACGAAAAGTAGATCCTCGTACCTTTTTGCGGTCATCACACGGTTATATCCCGTAATTGATGACGCAAAAGGGGATCTACCATGGAACACCCGCATCGTTGGCGAGTGATGCTTGATTTTGGTGGTGACTTCCCGGTCCTGCGGACCGATAGTCTGTCGATGCGGATGATCAACGCCTGTTGGCTGCAATTACCTTGCCATCACCCACGTATCCAGTGTTCATCATTACAGATTCGCATTGATGGCGTGAGTGGGCATATTTACAGTGATGATGTGCGTGACGCTGCTGCCGCGCTTGATACGTTTCGCCACCGTACGACCGCACTCATCAGACGATTACGTGGCCAACCACAAGCAATTATTTGGGATTATGTTAAATTTGCGGCAGAATAATGCCATAAAATTCGGTTATTCTGCGATTTTTACGCACAAATCATCGATTTTCAGTAGATGAGTTGCTACCTTTCACCAACAAATGATGTTTTTGGTGGGATGACGAAACAACACTTCGATTATTTGACTCTACCTGCTTTCAATGCAAAATGTGCATGCTCATGTGATGTGCATAAATTGATACCTAGGAACCATTGCTGTTTATTCACCATTCGTGTCAATCCTCAACATTGCGTGCAATCAATTTGGACGTTTTGGCAAAAATTAATTCTCTGCGTACTCCAATGTTGAATTCCATACAATCGCAAAGTATATGTCCGAAAAAACTACGATTTGACCAGAAATAGTATCATGGGAATATATTGGCTACAAACGGTGTCACCACCACCATAACGGAAAGAACAATACCATGCCACGACTCCGAGATTTAGGGATCCAAATTGGCACCCTCACTACCGGACGCTACAACGCAATCACTGACGTACCTGGCGTATTGGTAGGATATGAAACGGTCATGAGCGACGCCCCCTTTGTCGCTCGCACCGGAGTGACGGTAATTTTGCCCCGTGGCGAGCAAAGCTGGCAAGAACCAGTGTTCGGCGGCTATCACTCGTTTAATGGCTGTGGCGAAGTCACCGGGGTCGCTTGGCTGAAAGAATCGGGGTTGCTCTACAATCCGATTGCAATTACCGGCACCCCCTGGGTGGGCGCAGTGTGGGACGCGATGTCGTGGCATGCGATTACCTCAGGGTACAACGACAGTTTTTTATTGCCGGTCATAGCCGAGACCTATGATGGTTGGTTGAGTGACCGCGTGGGTGAATTAGTCGGCAGACCACAATTCCTCAAGGCACTGGCTGACGCCAAAAGTGGCCCGATAGCCGAAGGTAACGTGGGTGGGGGCACGGGCATGATTTGCCACGAATTCAAGGGAGGCACGGGCACCGCATCCCGGGTGGTCGCGTGTGCGGGTCAAGATTATACGGTGGGGGTATTGGTACAAGCCAATTACGGCACCCGCGAAGATTTACGCATTGACGGGGTGCCGATTGGTCGGAGTATTGGCTATGACGTGGTGCCAAGTCCCCGCACTGCCAGAGTGAGCGGTGATGGCTCGATTATCGTCGTCATCGCTACCGATGCACCCCTCACCGCCACCGGTTGTGACCGCTTGGCACAACGTGCGACGGTCGGACTGGGGCGCGTGGGTGGGTATGGGCACAACGGTAGCGGGGATATATTTGTGGCGTTTAGCACGGGCAATCATCTCCACGACGACATCAATCGGCTTGAACAGATAAACGTCGTCCCACCAGTAGCCATGAATGGTTTGTTCCATGGCGTGGCAGACGCCGTGGAAGAGGCAATAGGCAATGCCTTATGCGCCGCCGAAACTATGGTGGGGTATAATGGGCGAATTGCCACGGCGATGCCACTAGATCTAGTGGCTACCCTGATGCGAAAGGCTCACTAATACTGTGCCAATAACGATTGTCGCCTTTATTGTCTGCTCCGCTTGCATTCATGTAGGCTGGAATCTGTTACTCAAAGGGTCTGTCAATCGCCAAATATCAACATTATTGGCGGTAAGTTGTGCGGGATTGGTGATGTTGCCATGGGCTTGGTCACGGGTTGATAGCCATGTGTGGCTGATTGCCATGGCGAGTGCGGTATTCCAAGCGCTCTATTATATTTTGTTGGCGTACGGGTATGATAATTACGATCTCGGCGTCCTCTACCCGATTGCGCGCGGCGTTGCCCCTTTGCTATCTGCGGTATGGGCGAGTATCTGGTTAGGCGACCAAATGCACCCTGGTGGAATAGTGGCAGTACTGGTGATAACATTGGGGACGATTTGGATCGGGGTGCGCCATCGTGCGCCAGGCTTACCGTGGCGCATGCCGTGGTTGCCGCTCATTATTGCCTTAGCCATATCGGGGTATACCATCATTGATGCCTTTGGGGCCCGCAATGGCGATACCTTGGCATATTATTCGGTATGTATGGTCTGTACGGCAATTTGTATGGCGCCATTTACGCTTTGGAAGCAACGGCCAACGTGGGCATTGGTCCGCAGTGAATTCCCTCGCGCGGCACTGATTGGCGGGTTATCGTTTGTGTCGTACATCATGATCTTGTTGAGTTATGCCAATGCACCGGTCAGTTATGTCGCCGCCATGCGGGAAATAAGCATCGTGATTGCGGGTCTGGTTGGCTGGTTATGGCTCAAGGAATCCTTTGGTTCAACCCGGTTGGTTGGCGCAGCCGTGGTCAGTGTGGGTGTGGCGTTGTTAGTGTTGCTTGGCTAAAGCACACATAAAAGGGGGAATGGATGTCGATCCGCGACAGTATTATTCGTTTGGTAGGCCGGCATAGTCTCGACGAAGCAGAATCTGCCGCAGCAATGAACGAAATCATGGATGGAGTGGCCACACCAGCTCAGATTGCAGCGTTTTTGACGGCAATGCATTTCAAAGGAGAAACTGCTGCGGAGATTGCTGGTATGGCCCGCATTATGCGTGACCATGCCTTGCATGTCGATGTTGCACCTGGTGCCGTCGATACGTGTGGGACCGGTGGTGACGGTGCGGGCACATTCAATATATCGACCATTGCCGCATTTGTTGCGGCGGGCGCAGGAGTGCATATCGCCAAACATGGCAATCGCGCCATGTCCAGCCGTTGTGGCTCTGCAGACGTATTGGAAGGCTTGGGCGTGTCGATTGAGCTCGACCAAATCGAGGTCGCCAAACGGATTCGCACCCAACGCTTCGGCTTTATGTTTGCGCCTCGCTTCCACCCAGCCATGCGCTATGCTGGTCCAGTGCGGCGCGAAATCGGCATCCGCACGGCATTCAACCTGCTTGGACCACTGACGAATCCCGCCAAAGTCACCCGCCAAGTCATTGGGACCGCCAACGAAGCATTAGCAGAAAAATTAGCCAATGCGTTGGCATTACTCAACATGGAATACGTGATTGTCTTTGCCGGCCATGGAAATATTGATGAATTGTCACTTGCGGGCAATAACGCCTATTTTGTCGTACGGGGCAGTCAACCACCTCGTCGTTACCAAATTGATGCCGTTGATTTGGGGGTCCGCCGCGCCACCAATGACACATTAGCGGGTGGTGATTTAGAAGAAAACGTCCGAATTGCGCGCATGATTCTTGATGGGAACGGGACGGCCGCCCAAAACGATGTAGTGGTCCTCAATGCCGCCGCCGCAATTCTGGTGTCGGAGCTTTCCGATGATTGGAGTACGGCCATCACCCTCGCGAGACAATCGATTGAATCAGGGGCGGCGGCACGACAATTAGTCATGGCGACAAGTTAGTTTTCATTCCTGTATAAATAACGAAACGCACCTTCCCAATTATGGTGGAATGGTGCGTTTTAATTGATATTTTCACGAAGTGAAATGGTCATTCGGCGTAGCTATATTTGCGCCAGATGTCGTCGCGTTCGAGTTCGATGAGGAGGGCAAAAGCGACATAGTGTGGCTGGCGCGGGACTGATAACAAGGGCATATTGGCTTGGTCAGGGGTACGCCCGCCTTTGCGATGGTTACAGTCGCGACAGGCAGCTACCACGTTGTCCCAATCGGTATGGCCCCCAAGCATTCGGGGAATCACATGATCAATGGTCAGGTGGGTGCGGTTCACTTGGCGTCCACAGTATTGGCAGGTTTCGCGGTCGCGGATAATCACGCCACGGCGCGAGCATGGTAAGCGCAGATTGCGTGGCACCCGTATATAGCGCGTCAACCGAATCACGAGGGGCACCACAAAACGATGAGAAATACTATACATTACCCGTTGTGCGGCTTCGACTAATTCGGCTTTTTCTTGGATTAATAATACTATTGCGCGCCGTAACGGCACTAATTGGAGTGGTTCGTAACTCGCATTAAGGACCAAGACCCGCTGCATGCTTGCCTCCTTGCATACTCGTACCAAAACGATGCCGCAGAAGAACTCCACCAAAGAACGTGGTATGTTACGCACCCGAAATGTTGCTTGAGCGGCAAATCTCCATCTTTGTCATGCAGTTAGAATGAACGAATCCTTATAGCAAATCACAGCCCTCAATAAATAATGGAAATGCGATATGCACCTTCAATCATTTACTACATATAGTGTATCACAGGCAACGAGCATCAATATATACCGTTTGATGTGCGCACATGTATAAATTCCATTTCACGAAGGAACTATTTTCGCAGTCTGAATCCAACCAATGTTCGGCAATCACCCCGAAAAAGTGAGGTTACCGGACATACCATAATTGCGATACGTAGGGTGACCATCGCATAATACCGTGCATCTCCAAAAATGCTTTGACATGCACAAACAGAGAGTGCTATACTCGGGGCACGGAAGTTTGTTTCGCCACCATAAATATTAAGGATCAATAACATGCCATTCACATTACCGGCCCTTGCATACGATGTTGCCGCGCTCGCGCCTCACATCGATGCCCAGACGATGACCATCCACCATGGCAAGCACCATGCCGCCTACGTCACCAATGCCAATAACGCATTGAATGATCATTCGGCTCTCCAGAGCTTGTCGGCCGTAGACTTGCTCAAAAAAATCAGCGAAACCCCCGAAAGCATCCGCCAAGCCCTCATCAACAATGTGGGCGGCCATGCCAACCACACGTTGTATTGGGAAATCATGACCCCCGGTGGCGCCAGTGCCCCTAGTGGTGCCTTGGCAAGTGCTATCACCGCCACCTTCGGAGATGTCGATAAGCTCAAAGCCGCCGTCAACGATGCCGGCATGAAGCGCTTTGGTAGTGGCTGGAGCTGGTTGGTATCTGACGCCAGTGGTGCTATCAAGGTGATCAGCACACCCAACCAAGACAGCCCCATCATGCAAGGTTTGACTCCATTATTGGGAGTTGATGTATGGGAGCACGCCTACTACCTCAACTATCAAAACCGCCGCGCTGATTACTTAGCAGCCTGGTGGAGCGTGGTCAACTGGACCGTCGTTGCCAGTAATTACGGTCGCTAACCCTACCGCATGCAGAGCGGCGCGCAGATGACTTTAGTCACGCTGCCCGCCGCTTTTTTCTCCTTTTTATGAGTGCCTGTGGTACAATAGCTCAAACCATAGTTCTGGTTCTCTTTTTCGTATGCCGAAGGAGCTATTTTCATGGCCATTGAAAAATCAACGTGGACGACAAAAGCCGGTTTGGCGCAAATGCTCAAGGGCGGCGTCATCATGGACGTAATCGATGTCGAACAAGCCAAAATCGCTGAAGACGCTGGTGCCGTTGCCGTCATGGCACTCGAGCGCGTACCTGCAGATATACGCAAACAGGGCGGCGTAGCTCGTATGAGCGACCCTGATTTGATTGTGCGCATCAAAGAAAGCGTCACCATCCCCGTGATGGCCAAGGCCCGCATCGGGCATTTCGTCGAGGCCCAAATTCTCGAATCGCTCGGGATTGACTATATCGACGAGAGCGAAGTACTCACCCCTGCCGACAACGAATTCCACATCGACAAGCACCGCTACAAAATCCCCTTTGTGAACGGTTGTAAAAACCTCGGCGAGGCACTCCGCCGCATCACCGAAGGGGCAGCCATGCTCCGCACCAAAGGTGAAGCCGGCACCGGCGACGTTGCCGTAGCAGTCTTCCATGCCCGCACCGTGCTGGGCGAAATCCGCCGCTTGCAATCAATGAGCGAAGACGAGCTCTATAGCGCCGCCAAGAACCTGCAAGCCCCCTACGAGTTGGTCAAGCAAGTTGCCCAGGCCGGTCGTTTGCCCGTCGTCAACTTTGCTGCGGGTGGGATTGCCACCCCAGCCGATGCGGCATTGATGATGCAAATCGGCGTCGACGGCGTGTTTGTCGGTTCAGGGATTTTCAAATCAGGCAACCCGAGCGTACGCGCCAAGGCGATTGTCCAAGCTACCACGCATTACCAAGATGCCCACATCATTGCCGAAGTAAGCAAAAACATTGGCGAAGCCATGGTCGGCATCAACATTAGCTCATTGCCCCAAGAGCAATTGTTGGCAAATCGCGGCTGGTAGATTCCTCCCACCCCATTACCACTGCACGCGCGGTGGTAATGGGGTTTTGTACAGATACGGGAGCTACGATGATTGTAGGAATTTTGGCGCTCCAAGGCGCATTTCGCGAACACGAAGAGATGCTGACGCGCATGGGAGTCCCGTGCCTACAAGTCCGTTTGCCACGTGATTTGGCCAAAGTCGACCGCCTGATTATGCCTGGTGGCGAAAGCACGACGATTGGCAAATTGCTGGTGATGTATGACCTCATTGAGCCAATCCGCCAACGCGTCCTCGCGGGAATGCCCATTTGGGGAACCTGTGCCGGGGCGATTTTGTTGTCGAGCAAAATCATCGATGGCAAAGCGGATCAACCATCGTTGAATTTGATGGATATCGAATCACGTCGCAATGCCTTTGGCAGCCAGCTTGATAGTTTTGAGGCTGATGTCACGGTCGCTGGGCTTGATGCTCCTTTCCATACGGTGTTTATTCGGGCACCAATATTAGAAAAGCCACACGGTGAATGTCATGCCATTGCGACCTTGCCCGATGGACGAGTGGTGGCGGCACGACAGGGACACATGTTGGCGACCTCCTTCCACCCCGAACTTACCCTCGATGATCGCATCCACCGTTTTTTTTTGAATCTATAAATCGACGAGGCCTGTATGAGTCGCTTGCTGACGCCAACTGATGTGTTGACGCTGCGGCACAAACCGCGGTCGTTAGCGCTACTCAATGACGATGCGTTGCTCTTGCAACGCCATCGCCCTTTGTTGTTTGGATTACGTTCGTTGGTTGCCAACAACTCACGCTTTACCACGTATGTGCAACACGAAGGGAGCATTAGCGGAGTACTCCATGCGTGTAGCCGAGAATCTCGGCCCGAACAACAAGTCGTTGCACTGGCAACATATGGTCCCACCCACCAACTCCCCACAGATCACGATATCTGGTTTCGCCTCCTCGAAGCCCACGTGGTCCAAAGTGCGCAGCAACAAATCCAACGGTTGTATGTAACGCAACCAGGCGCCAATACAGAAATGGGTGAAATTTTCCGGCAAAGTGGCTATACCAGTTATGCCCGTCAAATTCTTTTGCGCCTTGATGGACCCGATTGGGACCAAGGGACGCGGATGGCAACAATGCAACCGCAAAGCCGGCATGATGTGTGGGGTGTCCATCAACTTTATGGACAAATTACCCCACGTCCCGTGCAACATGCCGAAGCCAAAGCCGCGCGCGATTGGATGTTGCCGTTACAAACGCCTTGGAACGGTGTCAAGCTTCGGGCCTGGGTGCTTCGGAACGCCGACCACATCAGTGCATCACTTCGCGTACGAAGCGGTCGCCAAGCCCATTTAATGCACCTGCTTATTGACCCAAACGCCCGTGATCTGGCAACTGATATAGTGCGCTTTGGGATTAGTCAAATCGCTGACACCTTGCCGATTTGGCTGATTTTGCGTGAATACCAAGAAGAATTGCTATGGTCAGCACAAGATTTAGGTTTCCAACCTATTGAAGAGCAATCGCTGTGGGTACGCCATAATGTACGCTTTATGCGCCGTTCTGCATTTGCACGGGTGCTCGAGCCGACTCGCGAATCTGGTTCCCCCATCCCCTCTATCGTACCGGCCAGCGAACAAGCGAGACTATATGCCAGAACGAAACGAAATAACCAGTAATATTGATTTATTGTTGGACACTTTGCCTTCACGCATTCGCGAATTAATTGCCCAAGCCGAACACCCCCAAGAAGACTTACTCGAAATCGTCTTGGATTTGGGGCGCTTGCCTGAAGCTCGCTACCGCATCACCGCCTCTTTGCTTGGTGATGCCGAAGTCACGTTGGCTGATATCGATGCCGTTACGTCGGCAATTAGTGCCTTCGGCGAAGACAATCGTGCCGGCATCCCACGTACGTTGCATCGTATATCAGCAATCCGCAATCGCTCAGGAAGGGTGATTGGCTTGACCTGTCGTGTCGGGCGTGCCGTGATCGGGACGATTAGCATCATCCGTGATTTGGTCGAATCAGGTCAGAGCGTGTTGTTGCTGGGACGCCCAGGCGTCGGCAAAACCACCATGTTGCGCGAAACAGCCCGGGTGCTGGCAGATGACGTACGCAAACGGGTCGTCATCGTTGATACATCAAACGAAATCGCTGGCGACGGCGACATCCCCCACCCAGGGATTGGCCGGGCCCGCCGCATGCAGGTACAACGCCCGAGTGAGCAACACGCGGTGATGATTGAAGCCGTCGAAAACCACATGCCTGAAGTGATCGTTATTGACGAAATCGGCACTGAGCTCGAATCACAAGCATCGCGCACCATTGCCGAGCGCGGGGTCCAATTGATTGGCACTGCTCATGGGCAATTACTTGAAAATTTAATGGTAAACCCCACGTTGTCAGATCTGATTGGAGGCATCCAAGCAGTCACCCTCGGGGATGATGAAGCCCGTCGCCGTGGCACCCAAAAAACCGTCCTGGAACGCAAACAGCCTCCCACATTTGATGTACTTGTGGAAATTCGTAATTGGGATGATGTGATTATCTATACCAATGTCGCCGAAGCTGTCGATGCATTGTTGCGCGGTGAATCACCCGCGGCAGAGCAACGCAGTCGTGCCGAAGATGGCAAAATAATGATCGAAATCGTCAATCCTGAACCCACCGAAGGGTTAGCAGGGCAACAAGCATGGGGAATTCGTCGCGCCCACAATATCGGTATGGAACCGGATATGCGCAATGATCGCAATGATCGTAGCGATCGTGGATTCCGCAATGGTCGCCAAGGGCGCACCGACCGGGGAGCAGCTACGCCACCACCATTCGCAGGGATGCTTACCCCGCGCCTGAGCGCGGGAAGTTCACCATCACCCGCAAATGCAGCGCCGACGTTCGTGGTGGCTCCTGCAGAGAAAACCGCTACCATCCTGCCCACACACCGGATTTATCCATTCGGATTAAGTCGTGACAAAATCGAAAAGGCTATTGCCCATCTCAAGGTAGCGGCAATTGTGGTCAAAGATATCAATGATGCCAATTTAGTGATGACCATCAAAAATTACTATCGCCAGGGGTCGTCGCGGTTGCGCAATGCTGAAGAACGCAATTTGCCGATTTATGTGTTGCGGTCTTCAACTGCAATGCAAATCGAACGACAATTGCTCGATATTTTCTTCCCCGATCAAATTCATCGCCAACCCGAAAAGGGTCACGGCAAAGAAGAAGATGTCCAGGAAGCAATCCTCGAAGCCGAAACTGCGATCAATCAGATAATCAGTGGCGAACGACAACAGGTCGAATTGACTCCGCAAGGGACGATTATCCGCCGTCTCCAACACCAAATGGCCGAACGCTATAACATGCAATCTGAGAGTCGCGGACGCGAGCCGTTTCGCCGGGTCAAGTTGTCACGCTAGCATAAAAATAGAAAAAAGGGTATGATGGGATTGTTCATTACATTTGAGGGGAGCGAAGGGAGCGGTAAAAGCACCCAGACCCGCGCACTGTACGAACGTTTAAACGCCGCTGGATACCCGGTGATATTGGTACGCGAGCCTGGTGGAACGCGAATTGGAGATATGATTCGCGCGATTGTGTTGGATTTACAGCACACCGAAATGGACCCCACCACCGAGAGTTTCCTTTTTTCGGCCGCTCGTGCCCAACTCGTCAACGAAGTCATCAAACCCTACCTCGCCCTTGGTGGCATTGTCATTTGTGATCGGTATGCAGATTCGACCTATGCGTACCAAGGGTACGGATTAGGTCGTAACCTCGACGAACTCAAAACACTCACGGCAATTGCGACGGGTGATTTACACCCAGATATCAGTATTTATCTTCATATCAGTGCCGATGAAGGGCTGGAACGCAAACAACGCCACAATGGTGAATTGCCCAAAGGGGTTGAATGGAACCGCCTTGACGCCCGTGAAGTTGCCTATCATCGCCGCGTCGCAGAAGGTTACCAGGCCTTGATAGCGTCGGATATGCCCCGATGGCGCGTGTGTGATGCTCGCCTTAGCATCGATGCCCTCGCAGATATCACGTACGATCATGTGTTGCCCTATTTAGCCAAGATTACCAGGATTGATACCCCAGGCAAATGAAAGGGATTCCAATGAAATTAATGATTGCCGTTGTTCAACGTCAAGATGCCGGCGACCTCGTCGACGCCCTTACTGCCCGGAGCCATCGGGTCACTCGGATAAGTAGTGAAGGTGGGTTTTTGCGTGAAGGCAACGTGACATTGTTGATTGCTGTCGAAGATGAACATATCGACGCGGTGATGCGCATGATTCACACCCATTGTCATATGCGTGTGCGCTATATTTCGCCATTACCACCGGTAGCAGAGTCGGGGGAATTTTACCCTCCCACCCCCGTAGAAGTACAAGTAGGTGGTGCGACGGTCTTTGTGCTCAATGCTGAATCCGTCACCCGCGTATTAAATTAGTCATTAATCGTTTGCACATGCAAGGCTGAAGGAGTCGATCGTGGATATTGGAGGAATGCTCGGCGTAGTAGGACCACTACTCGAAGTACTCAAATGGGTATTCGGGATTTATATCGTATTGCTCTGGATGGCAACGGTGATTTGGACATATCGTGACATCCATGCCCGTCACGAAGAAGCCTTATTACAGGTGTTGGCCGTTTCGATGGCATTGCTTATTCCGTTTGCCGGTTTGGGTGTCTACATGATGCTCCGCCCCCGCCAAACGATTTCGGATCGCTACGAGCGTTCGCTCGAAGAAGAATATTTGCGACACGACATTGAAGAGCAGTTTGTCTGCCCACAATGCCAACGCGGTATCGACCATGAATTCATTTTGTGCCCCCATTGCCACACCGCATTGCGCCGCCGCTGTATCAGCTGTGATCATGTCATTGACTTGACCTGGGCAATTTGCCCATATTGTGGTGATGACGGGAGTGGCCTCGTCGGTCGGACTACGCAGGTTCGCATGCGTGAATCGCAAGGCGGTTAAATGCACCGTTTTATATCAATTTGGTTTGGAGCATTCCTGTGTTGTTTGGTGGCTTGTGGGTTTGCCCCTGCGAGCAAAAATAATATCCCGAATGACACCACCTTGTTGTCCGCACGCA
Organism: Singulisphaera sp. GP187; assembly: GCA_943328915.2. GTDB lineage: Bacteria > Chloroflexota > Chloroflexia > Chloroflexales > Roseiflexaceae > UBA965. The sequence continues at coordinate 17,519 of CALQBW020000020.1, forward strand.
TCCCAAACCCACGGCTGATTGGCGATGCAAGCGCACCGGTTAAAATCATCTAATTTAGTGATTATCAATGACCATACTGTGCAAAATTCGTCCGTGAGACGATGCCTCAATTAACGAAAAACTATATTGACTCTGGAAAAGTGTCGATTGAAATCCGCGACTTCCCGTTGACCCAAATCCATTCTGGAGCCCTGATGGCAGCGCAAGCTGCGAATTGCAGTGCCGAACAAGGTCAGTTTTTGTTGATGCGCAAAACGTTGTTTGATGGCGCGGTCAATAAAGAATGGCACGATGGCTCACTAGATGATTTAACCACGTTTGGAAACTACGCCGGTGTAATTGGGATTGACCGTGCGCAATTCGAGAGTTGTGTGACGACCAATCGCCATTTAGGGCAAATCAAAGCCGATTTGGCGCTGGCGCAACAATTGGGTATTAACAGTACGCCGGCGTTCATCATCAACGGCCGTTTATTGATGGGTGCTCAGCCATACGCTGAATTCGCCAAAATCATCGACACTATTATTTCACCGCCGTAACCAACATAGCCAACCCCCCGTGCCGCATGGTATGGGGGGTTTATGTGGCGTCATCATCGCGCGTGAATAGTGGTGGTTGGCGAAGTAGCGTCAAATAATCCTGCAAAATAATCGACGCTGCGACTTCGTCAATACGGGCTTTGCGTTGTTCAGGGCGTAATCCTGCATCAATCATCATACGTTCGGCTGCGGCCGAAGTATAGCGTTCATCACCGGTCGCAATGGGCAGTGCCACTCGGGCTGTCAATGCCGCAATAAACGTCCGAATCCGTTGGGCTTGTGGGCCTTCTTGGCCATTTAACGAAATCGGCAGACCAACCACAATCTGGACAACGTCTTCTTGCGCAATAATTTGACTCAGTTTTTTATAAAAAATCTCTATTGGCGTAGCGTGAATCGTTGCATACGGTGTGGCAAGGGTCTGCGATAAATCGCTAAGGGCAACGCCGATGCGTCGCTCACCGACGTCCAACCCAAGTATTCGCCCTGCATGCCCATGCTTCATGGTGCGCTTGCCTCTCCAACCCGAATGCGAATAAGTTGCGGTAATGATGGCAACGGATTACGGTCTGGCAATGTATAGTCACTGATAATTCCAGTGGTTTTGAGTGTTTCCAATATCGTTTTGGCTTGGGCATTACTCATGCCGTGTAACTGTTTGGGTAAATCGCTCAGTACCGTTGCAGGGATGGGGAGTTCGGGCGAACAGCGTATTTCGCCATTCATGATAATTGCGGTTGCTGACGAATGCCAATCGGCAATCGTAAACGCTGCCAATTCCCCTGTACGACAAATCGAACTACTCCCCCCCTGAAACCGTCTAGGCACTAATTGTTGGAGTTGTGATTGCACTGTTTGGTTGGCTTGAACAGCATACGCAGTGAAGTGAATGTGCACAGTTAATTGCATGTCTGCGGAGTGCGAATCGAGCACGGTGCCAATGGCTGGGGTTACTTTTGGTTCACCATAGCTTTGTGGTTGGCCGAGTTGGGTTGGCGACGGGGCCACGGTGGCGTTGTCGATTTGGAGCGAACGCTGTGTCGCTTGGGCTTTGAGATTACTCACTCCTTGGGCATAGGCTTTGCTCAACGCAGCAGCGAGCAACCGTGATTCATCTGCTTCAGAAACAATCCGTCGGATTGTTTCGCTCCCGCCGGTTATTGGGGCATTGCGCAAAATAAACTGGCCATTGCCGATGCCCAACGGCTCTTGTCCTGGCAATAGCAAAGTAGCGACCGTGTTTTCGCCGATATTTGATGCACTCCCTGCAGAGCGTGCCGTCACGGTAACTTCAATCTGGCCATATTCGGTGGTACGACGCGTCAGGGTGCTGGTGGTGACCGCGGGGGGAATGGTGGCTGGTGCATCAATCATAAACCGCACACCACCCCCACCCCCGCTGGCAATAAATTCTGTCCCTTGCGGCAACACAACCGCTTGTTCACGCATATTTATGACGATTATTTTGCCTTTGGCGCGGCCATCAGGCATCGAAACCTCAGTCAATGCACTCCCTGTTTCAGTAATAGTAATGGTATTTTCGAGTCTGACTACGTCAATTTGGGTACTGGTAGAATTCCCAATTTTTGCAATAGGGAATTCCACAGCATTCAACGGCACCACTCTGGCTTCACCAAGTGGCGGTATCAATGTAATTGTGACACGCAGCAAAAGGACCCATAGCAAGATCCCGAGCAAACAGCCAATTAATGCCAATACTCCCCATTGCAAAACTGTGTTAGGCCGTGGCCGCCGTGACTTACGCTGCACAGGTTGCTTTGGCGAGCCACGGCGTTGGCGCTCGGCTGGCACAGGCTTTTCACGCCGGCGTTGGACTATCTGATGTTGCACTATTGGGACCACAAGGTGATTCCTTACGGTGTTTGGGCTTCCCAAAACACATCAAATCGAAAGCAAGAGCCGGGCTTTTTGTAATGCTGCATCAATATTGGCAATATCACGACCACCTGCTTGCGCCATATCGGGGCGGCCACCACCGCTACCGCCAACAATCGGTGCAAGTTCACGGATCAAGTTACCCGCATGGTGTTTGGTGACGGTTTTGGTCATCATGACGAGGATCTGGGCGCGATCTTCACTCGCTCCCGCCAACACAATTACCCCTTGGGTCACCAAATCGCGAATTTTGTCACCCAGTTCTCGCATTTGTGCAACATCGAGACCATCGACCCGCGTGACGACATAGGTGATGCCGTCTTGATGGGTGGCAGCGTGGAGCAAGTCTTCAACTTGCACGCCGGTAGCCTGCGATTTGAGGGCATCAATCTCACGCTGGCGTTGCTTGAGATCTACAAGGACTGCCTCAACCCGCTCTGCGACTTGCGGGACCGGTACTCCCAAGTGACTCGCCGCGTCGCGCAACAAATTGATTTGACCGTCAACCCATTGCTCAGCACCGAACCCCGTGACTGCTTCGATACGCCGTACACCACCCGCCACACTACTTTCCGCTACAATGCGGAACAACCCTATTTCGCCGGTACGGTTGACATGGACCCCACCACACAATTCTCGTGAATCGCGGCTGGTATAGGCGTCAGCACCGGAGATGGTATGCGAAGCGGCGTGCACGAGGCGCACACGGTCGCCATATTTTTCACCAAACAATGCGACTGCACCACGGTCGAGTGCCTCTTGGTAGGCCATTTCTTGCCATTCGACCGGTTGGTCATCACGCACCCAGGCATTGATGCGGTGCTCGACGTCACGCAGTTGCTCAGGTGTGACCGCACGATTATGGGTAAAGTCAAAACGTAAGCGCTCAGGTGCTACCAACGAACCCGCTTGGGCGGCATGTTCACCCACCACATCGCGCAAGGCGCGTTGGAGCAAATGCGTTGCTGTATGGTTGCGCACCACATGCCCACGGCGCACTTGGTCGATTTGGGCGCTCGCAACGGCGCCACGGGCTATAGTACCCTCGACAACCATACCAAAATGGACCGTTACCCCAGGCACTGGGCGTTGAGTGTCGTTGACTTTCATGCGTCCGTGGGGCGTCACAATCCAGCCGGTGTCACCGACTTGACCGCCACTTTCGGCATAAAACGGCGTCGTGTCGAGGACTACTTGCACTTCGGTGCCGGCTGCGGCTTCGTGTTTGACATCATCGGCACTGACCAACGCGATGATTTTGCCATCGGCCACTGCATGCTGATACCCCACAAAGGTAGTGGGTGGCAACGCCAATTCTGCCCATACTTCGGTATCGCCACCTTTTTTGAAATGGGCGACGGCGCGTGAGCGACTGCGTTGCTCATTCATGGCCACATCAAACCCTGCCGAATCAACAGTCATGCCGTTATCAGTGGCGATTTTTTCGGTTAAATCGAGCGGGAAGCCGTCGGTATCTTTGAGCTTAAAGGCTTCAACACCGGGGATGACGCTATTGCCTTGGATTTTGATTTGGTCGATGACGGCACCGAGTTTGATTAACCCACCCGACAAGGTGCGCAAAAATTGTTGTTCTTCGGCATCGACGGTTTCGAGGATGAAACTACGGCGGGCCAGCAATTCGGGATAGGCGTCGCCCATCAAATCAAACACGCGATCAACCACCCCCGTAAAAAATGGCTTATCGAAGCCTACGGTGCGGCCTTGATAGACAGCGCGGCGCAAAATCCGGCGCAGGACATATGAACGCCCGGTATTGCCTGGCAACACCCCGTCGGCAATCAAAAAGGCCACCGCGCGGCTATGGTCTGCCACCGCATGATATGGCGCATATTGGGCACGATAATCTTTGTTGTCACTGCCACGCAAGGCTTTGATACGATCGATAAGATCGACAAACACGTCAGTTTCATATGTCGCATGCACCCCTTGAAGTACCATCGCGATGCGCTCGAGCCCCATGCCGGTATCAACCGACGGGCGTGGCAACGGTTGCATGGTGCTACGCTCAAATTGCATAAACACGTTGTTCCAGATTTCGACGTAATCGGGGTCATCGCTATTCACGCCGGCGGCCGACATTTTGCTCAAATCATCGCCGAGATAGACGGTAATTTCGGAGCAAGGCCCACACGGACCGGTATCGGCCATTACCCAAAAATTATCTTTTTCGCCAAAGCGCAACACGCGGCTGGGATCAGCACCGGCTTTGATCCAGAGTGCCACGGCGTCTTCGTCGGCGGGCACGCGTTCGTTGCCTTGGAACACGGTAAACCACATGCGTTCGACGGGGATTTCAAAGACCTTGGTGAGCAATTCCCAGGCCATCGGGATGGCATCGGCCTTGAAATAATCACCAAACGAAAAATTCCCGAGCATTTCGAAAAACGTATGGTGTCGCGGTGATGGACCGACCTCTTCGAGGTCGTTGTGTTTGCCGGACACGCGTAAACATTTTTGGGCGGTGGTGGCACGGCTATACGGGCGTTGCTCGAGCCCGAGGAAGGTGTCTTTGAATTGCACCATCCCTGAATTGGCGAACAACAGGGTCGGATCATTGCCCGGAATCAACGATGAGCTCGGGACGATTGTATGACCACGTTGGGCAAAAAACGCTAAATACGCTTGACGTATCTGGCTACTCGATAATTTTTTCATGGCGACTCCGGGTTACACACAAACCGCTTGTGTGTAACAAACTAAACGATGCACTATTCCTGACATTGTAGACGATGCAATTGGGGTGCGTCAACAATTCGACCCGCTCTATCAGGCAACAATGCGTTTTTTTGACAAAAAACAGGAGCGCCGCTTGCGACGCCCCTAATCCCACGATTCTTTCGTTTGCCGGTTACCCGACAGCCTTTACCAACGCACCACCACGGTCCCATCACCACTCATCAAATCGATAATTGCAGCCTGTCCTTCGTGGGTTGCAACGAGGTGCACCTCGCCGTTGGGGGAACTGACCGTACCGCTACACCCTTTGGCTTCTTTGGGGACCGGCAAGACAACATGATACTGATCAGCACCCGTTACTTCGATTGACGCCCAGCAGGCTTCTTGGTGCCAGCGATAGGCTACATAGCCGTTGCCGGCAGCATAGCGGACGACCGCATACGCATCATGCAGATCTGAAGTATAGACCCACTGCGGGGATACGATCACATGACGGAGATTATCTCCTTGGTCGACCACCCCCACTGCCCCTTCGATAAATGCATCGAGCATCGCAGCAGTACCCCAACCATCGGTGCTGATGGTATCTGGCGAACCGACTCCTTCGCTGCCGTCGGGGCTGTACCACAAAAAGCTCCGGCCGCGACTCAACATGCCCGCCCAGTAATAATCCAGGCTGGCGAAACCAAACGATGGCCGGCCCATCCGGAAGGCGCCGCGGGCTAATTCACCACCGACTAACGGCATGAGACCACCGTTGACGTAGCTGCCGGGGACTTCACCAGCCCGGCCACCCATACCAATGGTGCCGGCAGGGAAGGGAGGGTCGATGCTATACCATGGGGCAAATGCATCGCTCCGACTGCGTGATGCATAGGTATCCAAAATCGCATCACTCTGGGCATCACTCAGCACACCCCGATTCAAGGCATAGGCATTCGACAAACTCAGTTGTTTTTCGAGGTCGACACCGGGGATTGCGGTAGGGGTATCAAACACAAAATGGCGGTAGTATTGGCCATTCCAGCTCAACACATTGAGGCGACTCAGGATCCCGTCGGCGACAGCGGACCACACCCCAGCCAAGCCAGGGTCACCAACACGGTATTCGATTGATGACAACATATGGAGGGCTTGCACCATCCCTGTATTGTCGCCATAAAAAATCCCCCAGCGGGTGTTGGCTCCAATGGTGTGCCGCGGTGCATCGCCTTGGGCGACTTCGAAATCCCACATATCAATAGTGTATGGTCGACGCACGAGGCCTTTTTGGGCATCCCAACGGGTTGGGTTTTGCAAGGTGTAGGTGACCGCACGCCGCATGGCACCGAGGTGTTTGCGCACAAAATCATCACCGGCACCGGCTTGCCACGCCTGATAGACCCCTTGCACAAACAAAAATTCGACATCTGCTTCGACAGGAGTGCGATACGCGGTATCTGCCCAAGGCGCCCGCGGCAAAAAGTCGGGGAAGCTGCCATCGGGGTATTGCAGGGATGCAAAGGCATCGATTGTCGAGGTCATGTCACTATCGTAATAGCGCGCGCCACGCATCTGATAGACATAGTCACGCAACCAAATCAATGGACTATCGGGTGAACGATACCCATGGACCGTCCCTGCACCAAACGGCTGGTCAAGGATGGCACCGCGCATGATGGTCGTTGCCGCAGGGATAAATTGGTCATACCGCTCAATCCCCGTCGAAACCAAGGTCTGGGGATCATACATATACAACACCGGTGTCGAGGCAATCACACGGCCATTACTCAATATCACGTTCGCTGAATGCCCGCCTCGCGCCCCGCGGGGGACAATCGTCGTATTTGCCTGACCATGGTCAAGCAGGATTGTCTCACTGACAATTTGGCGTCCAATTGCATCTGCAACGATGAGCGTCGCAGCTCCATTGACAGGATTTGCCAATGTAAGCCGAACCGTGAGTGGCGTCAGTGGTTGCGCTACACCATCAACAGTAAATTCTACAGGGGCAGATACTGGATCTGTTTGGGCAGTGACGCGGTGACCAATCCCCAATACGCCGGCACTCACTATCACCGCACCTATTAATCGGTACCAACGCATCATACATTATCACCAATCAACTCCGAATTACCTACTTATCTCTCTATTGTAATCGTAAACGACAACCGTGCTTTTTTGACATGACAATTGTGGCAATTCGAAACAGACGTCAGATTCCGACGTCGTATGGTGTCATTGTATGGTGCCGCACGCACAGTGCAATCTTCTCCCGCAAGCGTTCCTGTCAGGCTCTGAGATTATTTTAATTGACATGCACCGATAAATGTTGTTCATTGCGCGATTCTTTGTGGCTCATGTGGAGTACAAAGGCATACTACATTTTCAATTTTCAATTCTGCAATGATTCCTCCTTCAATTGGTTATTTCTTGTGCAAACCCTATTGTAATAAATACAATAAGGTGATAGTCTAGTAATATAAATTACATTTTTTGACAATTAAATTGGTGACCAACACCGCACGAAATGTGATTAGCGCTCTCCGTCGCATAAAAACCAGCAATCAAGGAGATTTGTTATGAACCGCACGCAAAACCATCTGTATCACCATTCGCTATGGGTGCTCAATATTGTCGTGATTTTCGGAATATTTTTCGCATTATTGCCTACGCATGTGGCGGCTCAATCAGCACGACCGCCACGGATTGTGCGCCAAATAATGCCTGCGACGGTCAGTAACAAAGCCTGTATCGTCAGCGCACCCTGCCCCCCGGCACCAAAAAGCACTGAAGACATATTGTATGGGCAAAGCAAAACAATCTCGAGTCGTACCGTTGTCCTCAATTGGGCCAATACCAGCGCCAAAATCGGTGCGTATGATATTTTTCAAGGTATCGGAGTCTCACCAACAAGTTTTACACAAGTCGGCACAACCCATGCCATCACCAGTACCAGCTCATTCGACATCACCGCTTTTCAAAGTGGGTTATCGAGTGATACGCTGGACGGGTTGCTCCAAACATTTAGTCCAACGGGGTTCTATACCGATACCATCAGTGTGAATGAGTTGATTACTACACTTGCCTCAGTAAA